>NZ_VRTY01000001.1 GCF_008017455.1 Pontibacter qinzhouensis
GGCGCTGTCTTGTTTTTTGTGTCTTAACTACTGATTCACAATTAATTAAACCCAAAACTCGCGTTAATAGAATTTACCCTTGACCTCAAACAGGCTAAAACACCTCCGGAAGGCAATTTTCATTTGAATAATTTGAAAGAAAAGGCGCACTTGGTAACAACCAGGTGCGCCTTTTGCCTTTGCTGCTTCACGACCTTCAGCACGGAACCTTCAGGTGCTATCTAAAGTTTACCTACTAACAACCGTTAGAATATATAAAGGTGTTTCACTAGCTCATAACTTTTGCCTTTCTCGCGCTGTTATCTTAACTTGAAGATCTAACCTGCTACTCTGGTACCCTATATGAAAGGACTTTGGCTTTTACTCTTTGCCTTAGTTACAGCCTCATCGGCTTTAGCACAACAGGGTATCACCCCTATCCGCACCAACCTGGAAGCTCTGCAAAACCTATCGGCTGCAGCCGGGAGAGATTACAAAGTAAATCGTGCCAGGGCCATAGAACTGGCCAACAGAAACGGCTGGGTTATAGAAAAAACGTACAAAGACGGTACCCACATGTCGCTGCAGGGCCTCGATGCCAAAGGCCTGCCGATCTACTACATTACCTACAACAACACTCGCGCAGCCGCCACCACCAAAACCGATCAGCTCTGGTCAGGCGGCGGCTTAGGTTTGAATTTGAGTGGCGCAAACAGCAGCGTGAGCTCTAAGTTAGGCGTTTGGGATGCTGGCCGCGTGCTCGAAACGCACCAGGAACTGCGCGGAAGGGTTGTGCAGAAAGACAATGCCAATACAGCCGATGACCATGCCACCCACGTTGCCGGCACCTTAGTAGCCAGTGGCGTAAACGGTTTTGCTAAGGGCATGGCCTTTGGGGTAAGGCAGCTGCAGGCCTACGACTATAACAACGATGTGTCGGAAATGGCAGCCGCAGCCAATAACCTGCTGGTCTCTAACCACTCCTACGGCTCCATTGCCGGCTGGCGCTATAACTCCGACCGCAAAGGCACCAAAGGAGACCCCTTCTGGGAATGGTGGGGCGATGCTGAAATAAGTGACACCGTAGACTATAAATTCGGCTACTACTCCGATGTTGCCACATCCTGGGACCGCATCTCTTATAACGCACCCTATTACCTGATCGTGAAGTCGGCAGGCAACAACCGCAACGACAACGGACCAGCCGTTGGTGAACCTTACTACAAACGGAGCCGCAATGGCAACTTTACGCTGGAAGCTTCGCGACCTGCCAACATCAGCAACAACAACGGCTACGACAACATACCCACCTACGGCACAGCCAAAAACATTTTAACTGTAGGAGCAGTTGCACCCATTCCGAATGGCTATAATAAGCCTGCAGATGTTGCTGTCTCTGCTTTTAGCAGCTTTGGCCCCACCGACGATGGCCGCATTAAACCCGATATTGTAGGCAACGGCGTGGCAGTGCTCTCTACCAGCAGCACCAGCGACTTCGCTTATCGCTCCTCCAACGGCACCTCCATGGCCTCGCCTAATGTGGCTGGCACCTTACTGCTGTTGCAGGAGCATTATGCCAATTTAAACAACGGCGCTGCCATGCGCTCTGCCACCCTGAAAGGCCTGGCTATTCATACTGCCGATGAAGCTGGTCCTGCTCCAGGCCCTGATTACAGGCATGGCTGGGGGTTACTTAACGCCGACAAGGCTGCCTCCGTTATTTCGAACACCAACCAGGCACACCTGCTACAGGAAAGAAGTCTGAACCAATCGCAAACTTACACCTTTCAGGTAGTGGCCTCGGGTTACGGCCCATTGGTTGCCACTATCTGCTGGACCGATCCCGAAGCCACAGCTACACCTATAGGCAGAGAGGCCCTGAACAACCGCACGCCCCGCCTGGTCAACGACCTGGACCTGCGTGTAAGCGGCCTTGGCACCACCCACCTCCCCTGGACGCTCAACCCGCTAAACCCTGCCCAGGCAGCCAGCCCCGGCGATAATACCCTGGATAATGTAGAGCAAATTACGATTGCCAATGCAGTACCCGGCGAAACCTACACCATCCGGGTATCGCACAAAGGCACGCTCCGCAACAGCAGGCAGGACTATTCGTTGCTGGTAAGTGGTATTGGCGGCAAGGCTTATTGCACCAGCGCCCCCTCCTCCGATGCCGGTGCCCGCCTTAACAGCATCTCCCTGGGTTCCCACACCCTTACAATGCCAGCCGGCTGCAGCACCACCCGCAATTACACAGCGGCTGCTCCTATCTTTTTTGAGCCGGGCCAAACGCAGGTGTTCACCTTAAACACTGGGTTCTGCGGAACAGAGGCTCCCACAGCCGCAAAAGCCTTTTTCGACTGGAACAACAATGGCAGCTTTACCGATGCAGGCGAAGAAGCAACTTTTGTTACCGGCACTTCCAATACCTTAACAGCTGCTGTAACAGCTCCTGGCACGGTGGTAGCAGGCAATAAGGTAAGAATGCGCCTGGTACTGCAGGAAACGGAGAACAGCAGTAGCATAAGCGCCTGTGGCTCTTACAGCCGTGGCGAAACGCAGGACTATGTGGTGCAGCTTATAAGGCAGCAAAACGATGTAGGCATCACCAACATATCGATTCCTGGCGGCACCCTTTGCGCTACACCATCACAAGCACTCGTTATCAGGTTGCGGAACTTCGGAGAGGCCGCGCAAACCAACATTCCGGTGTCGGTACGTGTGCTGCAGAATGGGATGGAGGTGGCTACTTTAACCGGCGTTTACAACCGCACGCTGGCTCCTTTCTCAGAAGAAGAAATGCTGCTGGAAAGTACTTTCTCCACAGAGGCTGGTACTACCTACGAACTCGTGGCCACCTCTGCCCTCGAAACCGATGTTGTGGCATCCAACAACCGACTTGCCCGCACCATTACCATCAGCACGCCAGCTGCACCACCACAAGCTTCGGCGGTGCGGTGCGGCACCAGTTCCCAATACACCCTCAACAGCTCGGGCGGCAGCTCCACCTATTGGTACGCCTCTCCTGATGCAGCAATGCCGGTAGCAGCCGGGCACCAGCTGTCGGCAGACCTAGGGCTGGTAGGCAGCAGCCTGTACGTGGCACTCAACGATTTTGCAGCTACAGTTGGGCCTCCTACTAAAAGCTTCGCAACGGGTGGCGGTTATAATCAGTTTACCCCCGATGTGTTGGTTACCACTAATGCGCCTATGCTCCTCGAAAGTGCGCGGCTCTACATTGGCCACAGCGGCCGTATCACGTTCACGGCTTTTAACGCCGATGGTGCCCCCGTCTCCAGTCGCACCTTAAATGTAGTGGCAACCCGAACTACACCAGGCACAGGTGTGCAACCCGACGATCCTGCTGATGCAGGTGCCGTGTATTATCTGGGTCTTGCTTTACCAGAAGCCGGCAACTACAGAATTGGCATAGCCTACGAGGGTGGTGCCACTATTTACAGGAACAACGAAGGTGTAGAAGGTTATCCGTTCGGTTTACCTAATGTTTTCAGCATTACCGGTTCCAGCGCTAACCCCGGCCCACTCAGTTACTATTATTATTTCTATGATTTAAAAATAAAGGCACTGGGTTGCCAGAGCGAACGTGTGTTGGCCGATATAACCACAGGAGCATCAGTTCCGCAACCAGTTGTTACACGCCTCGACAGCACCCTGGTATCGTCTGCGCCAACCGGCAACCGCTGGTACCTCAATGGAAGGCTATTGGTTGGCGCCACCGGCAACACCTATATTCCGCAGGAAACAGGCAGCTACAGCGTGTCAGTTTTAGGGGATGGCTGCATCTCGGAAATGTCGGTGCCGTACACGTACATTTACAGGCCCGATGTGCCGGAGCTGGGGCCAGAGCTACTCGTATCGCCAAATCCAAGTACAGGGCGTTTCAGGCTGGAATTGGAAACAGCCCAGGCCGAAGACATTACCTTTGAAGTAACCGATATGGTGGGCCACCTGCTGTACACAGGCAAAGTAGAGCAACGCAACGGGCAGTTCGAAGGCTTTGTCGATCTATCCGGAAAAGCATCGGGTGTGTACCTCCTGCGCGTGCAGCATGGCAGCAGGCACTACAGCAGAAAGCTGGTCGTGCAGCGGTAGCGTTTCACCTAAGTTAACCCTTGGCGACTTTTAACTCAAAAGTCTTCGGAAGGCTGTTTTCATTTGAATAATTACTGGTTAGTAGACGGCTTAAGCTGAGGTAGTAAGATTAACCATGCAGTACTCTGACGAAAAATCATGTTGTTCTGTTATTTTATAGACAATTTGCAGCTCAATACCTAAAGCTCACCTATACCCTTTACACCACATCTACTTCTCATGAAAAATGTATTCTTTTCGCTGATGCTCCTGTTGCTGCTGGCAGGTTGCACAACTTCGCCAACGGCCCAACGGAAACAACCGGAAACCTTTTACAATAGCCTGGCTGCGTTATGCGGCAACTCCTACCAGGGCACAGTTGTGCACCCCGCCGATGGCACCGACCCTTTTGCAGGCAAAGCACTAGTAATGCATGTGCAAACCTGCTCCGACACCACTTTGCGCATTCCGTTTTTGGTAGGAGAAGACAAATCGCGCACCTGGCTGGTACGACAAACGCCTGAAGGCCTGCAGCTCAAGCACGATCACCGCCACGAAGACGGCACTCCAGACGAGGTTACTATGTATGGCGGCATCTCTACAGCTCCTGCAGCGTCGCTCACTCATTCGTTCCCGGCAGATGCACACACCGCAAAGTTACTGCCTGCCGCCGCCACCAACGAATGGACGCTGGCTCTAAGCTCCGATGGCACTACCTTCAGCTATATCCTCAAACGCGACAACCAACTCCGTTTCCAGGCCGACTTCGACCTGACAAAACCGCTGTAGCCTGGACATCCAAGGGCTCTAAATGCCTTCGGAAGGCTGTTTTCATTCAAATAATTGTACTAAAGAAAAGAGCGCCATACCCTTTGCAGGATATGGCGCTCTTGTTGGGTTACTTTAAAACTGCAGGATTACAGGTCCTCTTCCCGCACCAGCATCAGCACGGCGCTTTGCGGCACGATGTAGTACTTCTCGTTAAGATAGTTAATCTCAATGGCATCGCGCTGCAGGTAAATAGCCAAATCCCCCTCCTTCGATTGAAGCGGAATATACCGTACCATTTCTTCCTCCTCTTCCCGCTCCCACGACTCCTCATCGAAACCATAGTCAGCCGAAATCGGATAGCCTGGTCCCACTTTCATAATGTAACCTTCCTGCACCTTCTCTTTTTCCTGCACACCAGGTGGCAGGTACAAACCACTTTTGGTCTGCTCCCGTGCTGATTTAGGTTTAATCAGCACCCGGTCTCCTACAATGATTATTTTCTCCAGTTTATTCTTTTCAGAAACCCTCATCGGTAATGAACTCAAACTCATAATTATGATATAGCTAATCTACTCCACCCTCTAACAGGTTGGGAATTAACTACAAAATTACACAAAATTTAATTATCCTGGCATTCCTATAGAAATGACCTCCTGCCACTACTTTTCATGCTGCCCTGAATCTGGTTTTGGTAAAACGTCGCAACAGAAGCCTGGCAACTATTACGGTTTATGCCTTCCAGCTCATCGGATATTTTTCATCCAGAAACCTGAGCGCATCTTCTGTTAAATGTAGCGGATTAAAGGTATCGATCATCACAGCATATTCTGTTGTTTCTTTCTTACCAATGCTGGCTTCTACAGTGCCTGGGTGCGGCCCGTGTGGTATGCCACCCGGATGAATCGTAAAGGAGGCTTTGTCTACGCCTTTGCGGCTCATAAAATCGCCATCTACGTAATACAGTACCTCGTCGGAGTCTACGTTGGAGTGGTTGTAGGGGGCCGGAATAGCCAGCGGATGGTAATCGAAGAGGCGAGGTACAAAAGAACAGATAACGAAGTTATGCGCCTCAAAAGTCTGGTGCACCGGTGGCGGCTGGTGCACACGCCCTGTTATGGGTTCGAAATCATAAATAGAGAAGGCATAAGGGTAAAAGTAACCATCCCAACCTACTACATCGTAGGGGCTGAAGTCGTAGTAGTACTGATGCAGAAAACCATCCTTCTTAATTTGCACCAGGTGCTCCCCTCCCGGCTGGTACTCGATGAGCTCGTGTGGCGGTCGCAGGTCGCGCTCACAGTAGGGCGCATGCTCCAGCAGCTGTCCGAAGTGGTTGCGGTAGCGACGCACAGTCTCTACCGGGCTAAACGACTCGATGACCAGCAGCCGAACAGGGCCATCGGCAAATTTAAACTGATGAATAATAGTACGCGGAATAACCAGATAATCGCCTTCGCTAAACTCGAGCTTGCCCATTTGCGAGTATAACACCCCGCTGCCTTCGTGCACGAATACCACCTCATCGGCCTGGGCATTTTTGTAGGAATAGCTCATTTCCTTCTCGGTGGGGCTGCAGATGCTGATGGTTACATCGTTGTTGAGGAGCATGGTTTTGCGGGCACTCAGGTAGTCGGAGCCGGTTTCGGTTTGCTGCAGGGTGCGCAGGTGGTGTGGCGCAAGCTTTACGTTAGCTGCCGCTTTAGGTGCATAGGGTTCGGGCTCTCCTATTTTACTGATGCGTGTAGGCGGGTTAACGTGGTACAGCAACGAGGCGACACCGCTAAAGCCAAGGGTGCCAACGACCTGCTCGGCATACAGGCTACCATCGGGCTGCCGGAACTGCGTATGCCGCTTATGCGGAATGTTTCCTAACTTACAATAGTACGCCATAACATTACCTCCAATCTTAGATCTTATCTAAACGAAGAAACGCTACTTTCAGATACTGCATATCCGAGAGTAGCGTCTCATTTTATCCTGATTTAAAAGTTACCAGTTTCCTAAACCGCATTCCGCCTCAACCCCTTGGCCCTCTACACCCTAAACCACCTTTGGAAGGGTATTTTCATTTGAATAATTGCGAAGGGCTTTATGGTTTGTTTGCTAAATGGTTAAATGGCTGTTTTTTAAAATACTGAATGCCAAAATGAGTGTGTGAGTGAATGGATTATAATTAAACTTTTAACTCTTAACTTTTAACTCTTAACTTATTTAAGCTCCTCCTTTGGCAAGCTGACCAGCTCTGGAGAACTGCTTTAGTGCCTCCTGGAACTCCTCGTCTGACTCGTGCAGCACCGGGAAGAAACCATCGTTGCCATACACGCTGCGCCCGATAAAGGCTTTCAGGTTGTTGCGGAGCAGGTTCTTGGAGCGCTTAAACTGTTCTTCGTCATAATCAATGTCGGCACTTTTCGCCAGTCTTACCACGTCCTGCAGCATTTTGTCGGTTACTTCAAAGTTTTTCTGGAAACGGTCAAACGGCATTTTATCCAGGTCTTTGCGGTTGTCGCGGTAGTAGCTCAGGGTATACTCCCTGATTACGTTTTTGCTGTACAGCTGGCTCATGTAATGCGAGAGCTCTGTTGTATCGCGGGCTACAAACACATCGGGCATAATACCACCGCCGCCATACACGGTGCGGCCACGGGTTGTTTTATATTTAAGCGAATCTACAAACAAGCTGCTATCCGGATGGAAGTATTCGCCACGCTCAAACCTGTGCAGCATGTCGAGCTGGTACTCTTCTGATCCGGCTACATACGGCTTCTGAATAGAGCGGCCGCTTGGCGTGTAGTAGCGCGAAATCGTAAGGCGCAACTCCGAACCATCGTTCATCGGAATGGGCATTTGCACCAGGCCTTTGCCAAACGAACGTCGGCCCACAATCAGGGCGCGGTCGTTATCCTGCAAGGCTCCTGCCACAATCTCAGAAGCAGAGGCACTGCCTTCGTCTACGAGTACAATCAGAGCGCCTGATTCAAATTCACCTTTGGTTCTGGCAAATGTTTTTGAATCGTATTTAGAGCCTTTTCCGTCGGTATACACAATCAGTTTGTTCCCCGACAGAAACTCATCGGCCATGCGGGTGGCATGGTCCATGTAACCGCCGGGGTTGCCACGCAGGTCCAGGATGAGTTGTTGCAGCCCTTTTTTCTTGAGGCCGGTAAGTGCCTGCTTAAACTCTTCGAAGGTGTTGGCTGAGAAACGGCTCACTTTTATGTAGCCGGTGTTGTCGTCTACCATATAGCTTACATCTACCGACCTGGTAGGTATTTTGCTGCGGCTAATGGTAAAGTTAAGCGGCTTGTTGCTGCCTTTGCGCTGAATGGTCATACTTACCTTGCTGCCTTTGGGGCCGCGCAGGCGCTTAAACACACCCTCGTTAGTAATTCCGATACCAGCCACATTCTCGTTTTCTACCTTCACGATCTTGTCGCCTGCCTGTATGCCGGCTGCCTCAGATGGTCCTCCGCTAATAGGCGTCACCACATAAATTGTATCTTTAAAAATATTGAATTCCACGCCAATTCCTTCAAAATCGCCTTCTAGGTAGGAGCGTGCCATAGCCAGTTGCGCAGCCGGTATGTAAGAAGTATGCGGATCCAGTTTTTCCAGCATCTTGGTAATGGCAAAATCAGACAACTCCGAAATGTTAACCGTATCCACATAATCGCGGTCTATGTAACTCAGAATGTCACGAAATTTCAGGTAGCTCTTGGCTGTGTCTTGCGGGTTGCCGGTGCTGGGCGAGAAGGTATTGGCTCCTATGAGTACACCTACTACCAAGGCCATGGCTATGAACAACGGTAACCTTATCTGAAACAAGGAATTACCGTGCCCTTTCCGCTGCGGTGTTGGTGTCTGCTCCTCTTGTGGGGTATTTATTGGCTCTTCACTCATTTCATCAATCTAGCTAAAGAATGGGGTAATATATTAAAAAATTTTGCCTGCCACATCTAAAAAAAAGCAATCAGACTTCTTTCTTTTACCGCTGCAGGAGTGGCTATGTTCTAGGTTAACAGTAAAAGGTACAAACTTTGTTCGTATTATTTTAATTTTATGCGCTTTTGATTTGGCTTTGGCGGTCTTGTTCACCACCACGAACCAAGAGCTTGAAAAAAACTATTACCTTTGTAGTACAAATTGTGTGCTACATCTGCCATACCTGCCAATGTAGCACACATTCAGCTATAGTAATGGGAAGAATTCTGGCCATAGATTACGGGACTAAACGAGTGGGCATTGCCGTAACGGATACGCTGCAGCTAATTGCGAACCCTTTAGAAACCGTTCATGCCAAAGATGTGTTAGTTTATCTGAAAGCTTACCTGCAACGCGAACCGGTAGAGGCTTTTGTGGTAGGCATGCCACGCAACCTCCTGGGTAACCCCACCGACTCTACCCAGCATGTAGTAGGTTTTGTGAGGAAACTGCAGAAAGAATTTCCGGCCACACCTGTGCATACCGTAGACGAGCGCTTTACCTCGCGTATGGCCCAGCAAGCCATGTTGGCAGGAGGGCTGAAAAAGAAAGACCGGCAAGATAAAGGCACGGTAGACCGAGTAAGTGCCGCCATTATTTTACAATCGTATTTAGAAAGCAGAACCATATGATTTACCCGATTACAGCCTACGGCGACCCTGTACTGAAAGAGCACGCGCAGGACATTCCAAAGGACTTTCCTGAACTGAAAGAACTCGTAGACGACATGTTTGCCACCATGTACCATGCCCATGGCGTAGGACTTGCCGCCCCACAGATAAGCAAGAGCATCCGGTTGTTTGTGATAGACTCTGAACCGATGATGGACGATGAAGACGAAGGCAAAGGCGTTAAGAAAGCATTTATAAACCCCGAGATACTGGAGGAAGACGGTGAAGAATGGGGTTTTGAGGAAGGCTGCCTGAGCATACCGGGCGTTCGCGAGGTAGTGTACCGCCCCGAGCGCATCGTTATCCGCTACTTCGACGAAGACTGGAACGAACACACCGATACGTACGACGGCATGACGGCCCGCGTTATTCAACATGAGTACGATCACATCGAGGGTATTCTGTTTACCGACTACCTCTCTGGCCTGAAGAAGCGCCTGCTCAAAACAAAGCTCACCAAAATTTCGAAGGGCTATGTAGATGCCGATTATAAAATGAAATTCCCGGCACTGTCTAAAAAGCGATAGTGGCTAAAACCGGAACAAACTAAAAACCGCCTGCTGCAGCTTTGCAACAGGCGGTTTTTAGTTTTATAAACTTTACCAGCGGCTTTACCTTACTGGCTCGTAAGCTGGGTTAGCTGGTTTATAAGTTTTTCGCGCCTGGCCGTAACAAAGGGGTAGCGCGTGCCATCTTTGGTAACCACATCCAGCCCCATCGGCAGAATAAGCAGCCTGTTCTTCTTCTCAAATCGGTCTATTTCCTTTAACCGCACAAAGGTGCTGTCGCGGCCATGCACATATACCGGAACAGGCCAATACTGGGGCTGCGGCACAAATATCAGCTCATCTTCGGTAGCGGCTACCCAGCCTCTCGCCGGCCAGATGTTTGGCGACTTCCGATGTAGCTCCACATTCTTCTGCACCATCACCAGTTTCTCACCAGATGCCGAGTACATGGGCGTTTTATGCTGGCATCCGAAAGTGAAGAGAGCAGCCAGCATGACCAGGGCAAAGGTCGTTTTCATAAAAAGGCAAGTTCGTAATAAGGCTACGGATTCTTTTCTTTAGACAAGATAACTTAAAAATTGTTTAAACTTAAACATTGGAACATTATTTTATATTTTCCCTGAAAACACCCTTGACTACTTTTATGCTGAAATTCTTTTGGAGGCTGTTTTTATTTGAATAATTGCGTGTGTAACATATTACATTATAATTGCGTGTGTAACATATTACATTGTTTTCATATGATGATAATTTTATAAAGAGGTTCCATCTGGCTTAGCTGCTGCTCAATCCAATGCCCTGCTACAGTTTTTTTGCATAGCCTTGGCTCTGAGCGCTCAGAGCCCTAGCAACGGAGCAAAAAAGCCAGAGGGCACCGAATCAAGCAGAAGCAAAAAGTACTGGAACCAACTACTGGAACCAACTAAAAGAAGCAACCAGTTCTTAATTTTTAACTCCTACCCAAGTAGCTAATCTAAAAAACTATCGGCATAAAAAAGGAACTCCTGAACCTCTGCCTGTTACAAATCCGTACCTCATGGTTATGACAGCTGCGTTTCGGATTATAGCACTTTTTCTGGCCTGCTGGCTCCTGTTGCCGCTCAATGGCTTTACCTGGGGCTTTTTTGCGCATCAGCGCATTAATCGGCTTGCAGTTTTCACGCTGCCTCCTGATATGGTTCCGTTCTACAAAAAGCATATCCGCTACATTACCGAGAATGCCATTAACCCCGACCGCCGCCGCTATGCCGTGGCAGGCGAGGCCCCACGGCATTACATCGATATTGATGTGTACGGCGACAGCGCCATCTACAAAATGCCACGCTACTGGCAACAGGCCGTCGAGAAATACTCCGAAGATACCCTGATGGCTTACGGCATCGTTCCCTGGCACATCAACCGCATGAAGTACCAGCTTACAGAAGCATTCAGAGAACGTAACGTCGACAGGATTCTGCGTATTTCCGCTGATCTGGGCCATTACATTGCTGATGCCTGTGTACCCTTGCATACCACCCACAACTACAACGGGCAGCTAACGGGGCAGCGGGGCATACACGGCTTCTGGGAATCCCGGCTTCCGGAGCTGCTCTCCGACGACTACGACTTTTTTGTTGGACCTGCCACTTACATAGAGCAACCACAACTCCGCGCCTGGGACCTGGTAACCTCCGCACACATGGCCTTAGACTCGGTGCTTCGGTTTGAGCGGGAACTCACACAACAGTTCGACGAAGACAAGAAATATAGTTTTGAAGTGCGTAACAACGTAACGGTGCGTGTTTACTCCAGCGCCTTCTCCAGAGCCTACCACGCCAGGCTAAACGGGCAGGTGGAGCGGCAGATGCGCCTGGCCATACAAACTGTGGCCAGCTTCTGGTACACTGCCTGGGTAGATGCCGGCCAGCCGCACTTAACCGGCGATATTTCGGAACAAGAGATACAACTGCTGAAGATGGAGGAAAAGGATTACGACAAAGGCTCACACAAAGCCCGCGAAGAAGGCGACGCCTCCCTACCTCCACAGCACCAGCACAACCAGCACCTGGTGCTTTGCTGCGGTAGAGAAGAAGAGTAAATAGTTTTGCAGCTGCTGTGCATTAAACACTCGCAGCGTGCGCAGCTCCTGCGAGTGTTTAATGCACAGCAGTTAGAGTGGCGGCAACTGAGCCCCATCGCTCATTCGAGCAATTTTAGTCGCTGTAGCTTCTGCGATTGTAGCAGACACGCTGCAACTATTACTGCTTCTCCTTGCCTGTAAATTTGCTGTAGATAGCCATCCGGAGTTGGCGGAGCAGTTTCAGGGGTAGCGGCAGGTTATTGTATTGCCACATCAGAAACGCAACGGGTGTGGAGCCGAAGCTGGCGTAAAAATGAGAGATACTATCCAGCGAAGGGCTTTCGAAATCCAGCACCCAATCAGAAGAAGCGTTTTGTTTTATCACCTCATCGAGCAGCAGAGTTCGGCCATTTTTAACTCTGCCGGCCTCATTTGCTGCATTAAACAAGTAAATAATCCGGTCGCCGTAGAACACGAACATGGCTGCTGCGTTAAGTGTGCCGTCGGGTGTGGTGGTGTACCACAGCTTCACCAGCTTGCGTTGGAGCAACTCCTGGTACAGCTTCCGCAAGAGGGTGTAGGCTACTTCTGCCACGCCACCATAAATTTTGTGCTGCACGTTTTCCCTGAAAAACCGGATCATGGGGTCCGGATCATCCAGTTCCACCAGGTGCAGGTTTGCCTGCTGCGCGCGTTTCAGGTTTAGTTTACGGTCGCGGGTGTAGTGGCTGCGGAGAGTTTCGTACGGCTCATGGAGTGGCAGGTAATGCGTGAAGCAGGTGGTAAACGCCGGCTGCTCCGGCAATGCCTGTAGCAGGTCGGTGTTGGCCGTGTTAAAGCTATAGGTGGTGCTGAGGCTGAAGTGGCTCCGGGCAATAGCCAGCATCTCCCCTATCTGCTGCCTCTTAAAATGCGGCCTGGCAAAAACCCCTAATTGCTGGCAAAAAAGCGGCTGGCGCAGATAGTGCACCCCCAGCTTTTGGGCCACCGGCAACGGCAGCACCGCCAGGTATTCCCCCTGCTCCTCTTCTACCACGGCCCACCACCCCGGCGACACCACATCCAGGTACCACGAGAGCGCATACACCTGCTTTTCTGCAGAGGCCTCTATGCAGGCATCCCAGGCTTGTTTGTTTAGCTGGTGGTGTCGGAGCAGTTGCGCCAAATCGGGTTTCGGTTTTTATGAAGAGAAAAATTCTTGTGTCTTGTGTCCTGCGTCTAAAAAGAAGAACTACTCTTCTTCGGCTACACCTCTGTTTGGCTTTAAGGCGCGGTAGAGCTTCATGCGCAGGTCCCGGATGAGGCGCACCGGAAGTGGCAGCTTGTTCTGGTGCAGAGCCAGGTACTGCACCTGCTTTGCCCCGAAGCTGGCATAAAACTGGTCTATCTGCTCAATGGCCGGGCTTTCAAAGTCGAAGGTGAAGCCGGAGCTGGCGTACTGCCGTATCACCTCGTCCAGCATCAGGGTACGGCCGTTGGTGACACGCCCTACCTCGTCTGCGGCATTAAAGGTGTAGCTCACCGTGCCTTTGTAGTTGGCAAAAAGACAGCCTGCATTCAGCTTTCCATCTATAGAAGAGTAAAACAGCTGCCCCATCCGGTGTTCCCGCATCTTTGCAAAAATATCGCGTAGCATCTGATAAGTAGGTTCTGCCACACCGCCTACCACTTTATGTTCCACGTGCTCCTTAAAAAACGAGATCATAGGTTCTATGTCTTCACTCTCTGCTATAACCAAACCAGCCCGTTTTGCCCGTTTCAGGTTCATTTTGCGGTCGCGGTTGTAGCCTCTGTAGAGTTCGGCGTACGGCTTGTCGAGGAGCAGGTAGCGGGTGTGGCGGGGCTGCAACTGGTATTGTGGTCTGAGTTGCAGCAGCGCCTGCGTGTTTTCCGTCACAAATTTGTAGTTGTGTATAAACCGGAAATGCCTGGTGGTTTCGGCCAGAAAAGCTGCTGCCACCGCATCTGCTCCACCCGGCTTCACCGACATTATACCCAATTGCTGACAATAGTAAGAGGGGCCAAGGCGCGAGAAGCCCATTTTGGACGAGCCCGGCAGCGGCATTACCGTCAGGTAGCGGCCGTTCTCCTCCTCTACCAGCGCATGCCAACCCGGCGACACAATATCTAAGTACCACGACAGCGCACACAGCACCCCCTCCTCAGAAGCCTCTATGCAGGCATCCCATTGGGCTTTATCTAGCTGGTGGTGGCGCAGGTACCGGATCATAGCAAACTCTCGAAAGTACGCAAGCTAGCAAATAGCAGCATCAATCTGAAAAATTAGGCTAAAAACCCTCGACACCTTACAAGCCAAAAACCCTTCGGAAGGCTGTTTTCATTTGAATAATTTGGGTGTTGGTTCTTGATTGGTAGTTGTTAAATGGTTCAATTGTTAATTGGTTGGGAATAGCAGGTAAGACCTCGCAGCGTGCGCAGCTCCTGCGAGTGTCTGGACTAAACAGATACTCGCAGGAGCTAACCTCAAAGCACATGCAAGAAAGTTTTCAGGATAAATCAACCTGTTTCAGTGGTAACATCGAAATTATTCAAATGAAAATACCCTCCAGAGGATTTTTCATCTGAATTTTGCCAAGGGTCTATCAGGCAGAAAAGGGCTTATGTCCTCTGTCTTATGTCCTCGAAAAAGTTTAACTTGCTCAATGTTTGACGTATTTATTTCCGCATGATGCCTTCTCTACACTACTTTCTACAATTTCGGCACGCTCTTTTGCTGGTGTTTTTTGCCTTGGTACAGGTGCAGACCCAGGCGCAGCAAACGGTTAAACCTGCCGAGTTAGCCACACTCGATGCTTATTATCAACAAGCGCTTAAAGACTGGGATGTACCTGGCATGGCTATCGCCATTGTTAAAAACGATTCGGTTATTTTTGCCAAAGGCTACGGAGTGCTCAACGCTACAGCTGGCGGGCAGGTAGATGCTAACACGGTTTTCGGTATCGCCTCTAACACCAAAGCTTATACAGCGGCAGCCTTAGGAATCCTAGTGGATGAAGGCAAAATAAGCTGGGACGACCCGGTAGCCAAGTACCTGCCTTACCTGCAGCTCTACAACCCTTACGTAACGCAAAGCCTCAATATAAAAGACCTGCTCAGCCACCGGGCCGGGTTCAAAACCTTTAGCGGCGACCTGCTCTGGTACCACACCACCTACAGCCGCCGCCAAATTCTGGAGCGGGCAAAGCACCTGGAGCCGGAATATGGCTTCCGTGATGGCTATGGCTACTCGAACCTCATGTTTATAGCAGCCGGTGAGGTAATAGAAGCTGTTACCGGCAAAACCTGGGAAGCTTTTATACAGGAGCGGTTCTTCCTGCCACTCAACATGACCAGCAGCTACACCTCTGTCACGCAGCTGGCAGGCAAACCTAACATCGCCTCTCCTCATGGCTTCGACGAGAAAGGAAAACCTGTTCCGACCACCTTCCGCCCCTGGGACAGCTGGAACCCGGCTGCCGGCATTTTTACCAGCGTAAACCAGCAGGCCCAATGGATGCGCCTGCAACTCAACCGCGGCACTTACAAAGGCAAACGTATTTTTAGCGAAGATGCCAGCCAGATAATGTGGACAGCACACAATCCGTTTCCGGTAACACGGCAGGCCGAGCGCATGGTGCCATCCACGCACTTTCAGGCGGCAGGTCTGGGCTGGATGATGAGCGACTACGAAGGGCGCAAAGTTATAAACCACGGTGGCGGGCACGAAGGCATGAACAGCCGCACGGTACTGGTGCCGGAAGAAAACCTGGGTGTGGTTATTCTGACCAACAGCATGAGCAGCATAATGACGCCAGTGGCCAATTACACCATCGATAAGCTTTTCGGGAAAGAAAACGGCCGCGACTGGAGCAAGTTTTACCTCGACCTGATGGCCCGTGGCAGGCAAGCTGAAAAAGACGCAGCGGCCAAGGCCCCCAAAGTGAAGCCAGTGAAAGGAAAACCAACCATGCCGCTACAGGCTTACACCGGCACCTACAACAGTCCCTTCTATGGCGATGCCACCATCAGGCTGCAAAACGGAAAACTTGAACTGCACCTGGCACCTGCTCCTACTTTAGGCGGAACACTCAAGCACTGGCAGCATGATATTTTTGATCTGGAGTGGAAGAATAACTATGCCCTGCTCACCCCCACCCGCGTCAGGTTCCTGGTTGGTGAAGACGGTACTATAGCAGGCATGCGCTTAGATGCCAACAACCCTGATTTCCATTTCAGCGAGCTGAAGTTTACAAAGGTGCAATAACTGTAGTAACGGGCGGAAAGCGGTGAGCTTAGCTTCAAAAGGCAGTGTCGCATCTGGTGAGCCTATATATGCAAAAGGCCGTACTTTTAGTGCGGCCTGTATGCATGTAGTTGAGGTGAGAATTAAGTTAAGATAGCTGCAATAGTGCTGATAACAGCAAAATAGCCGGCAATGAGCCAGTAAGCCATCGTTTCATCGCTGTTGTGTAGAGTTTTTTTCATGATTGACATATTTTTGATTTTACAACAATAGAATCATATCAACTTAATGATATTGTTATATTTTTTACGAGTGATAACTACTATTTGTTTGTCAATCAGGAGCTATTTCGAAAGTATTTTATCTATATTTTTGATAAGAACCATTTTATTTAAAACATCATATTATATAAGTATATATATTTTTATATATTATAACTAGTTCTTTTGCTTTTATACAAGCCGTTTTCAAACTGGGAACACGGCTGTTTTGCAGAAAATAAGCAGAATTTCATTTCCCAAAATGGTGCAATTTTCTATTAACAATAGGCGCAGATACAAAAAAGCCTGCTGCATAACTGCAGCAGGCTTTCCCAATTTGATTTAACCTTAATTTATAGTTGGCACCAGCCTAAACCAGTTTTTTGTACCTGATTCGTTTTGGCTCATAGTCACCCAGTCGTTTTTTCTTGTTTTCTTCGTACTCGGTATAGTTTCCTTCGAACCAGTAAACCTGCGAGTCGCCTTCAAAGGCCAGAATATGAGTGCAAATTCTGTCGAGGAACCAGCGGTCGTGCGATATAATTACAGCACAACCGGCAAAGTTCTCCAGCGCATCTTCCAGCGCACGGATAGCGTTTACATCCAGGTCGTTGGTTGGCTCATCGAGCAGCAGCAGGTTACCGCCTTCTTTCAGGGTCATGGCCAGGTGTACCCTGTTACGCTCACCACCCGACAGCTTATCTACTTTCTTCTCCTGGTCGCCGCCCGAAAAGTTGAACTTGCTCACATAGGCCCGCGACACGATCTGGCGACCTGCCATCATCATGTGTTCCGTGCCACCCGAAATTACCTCAAACACCGACTTGTTGCCATCCAGCTGCGCATGTTCCTGGTCTACGTACGATGTCTGCACTGTGGAGCCAACAGTAAAGTCGCCGGCATCTGGTTTCTCCTGGCCGGTTATCAGCTTAAACAACGTGGTTTTACCGGCACCGTTTGGCCCGATAATGCCCACAATCCCACCTTGCGGCAAGGCAAAGCTCAGGTTCTCGAACAACAGCTTATCGCCGTATGCTTTGCTTACGTTGTTTACCTCAATTACCTGCGCGCCCAGCCGTGGGCCATCTGGTATAAAGAGCTCCAGTTTCTCTTCTTTCGATTTAGACTCTTCGCCTGCCAGTTTGTCGTATTGGCTCAAACGGGCCTTCGACTTGGCATGACGTGCTTTCGGAGCCATCTTCACCCATTCCAGCTCACGCTGCAGCGTTTTCTGGCGCTTGCTCTCTGTCTTCTCTTCCTGCGACAGGCGGTTAGACTTCTGCTCCAGCCAGCTGCTGTAGTTGCCTTTCCACGGAATACCTTCGCCACGGTCGAGCTCCAGAATCCAGCCAGCCACGTTATCGAGGAAGTAGCGGTCGTGAGTAACGGCTATAACAGTTCCTTTGTAGTGCTGCAGGTGTTGCTCCAGCCAGTCAACCGATTCGGCATCGAGGTGGTTGGTAGGTTCATCGAGCAGCAGTACGTCCGGCTCCTGCAAGAGCAGGCGGCACAGGGCCACACGGCGCTTCTCACCACCCGACAGGTTCCCGATAATGGCATCTTCCGGCGGGGTACGCAGGGCATCCATGGCACGCTCCAGGCGGTTGTCGAGTTCCCAGGCGTTGAGCTGGTCCAGGCGCTCCTGCACCTCGCCTTGGCGTTCAATGAGCTTGTTCATGGCATCGTCGGTCATTTCTTCGCCGAACTTCATGTTAATCTCGTCGAACTCACGCAGCAGGTTCACCACCTCGCTAACACCCTCTTCTACTACCTCCCGCACGGTTTTAGAGGCATCCAGTTGCGGCTCCTGCTCCAGGTAGCCAACCGTATAACCCGGCGACCACACCACTTCCCCCTGAAACTCTTTATCGACACCGGCAATTATTTTAAGCAAGCTAGATTTACCTGAGCCGTTGAGGCCGAGCACGCCTATTTTTGCGCCATAGAAAAAAGACAGGTAAATGTTTTTAAGTACTTGTTTCTTTGGCGGGTAAATCTTGCTTACCCCAGCCATTGAGAAGATGATGGTTTCGTTACTCATATTGCATTTATCAGTTATACACGTACTCTTTAAAATTTGAACTTGAGGTGCCTGAAAGACAAGCATATCAGGCTTTGACCCTGCTTCTAACATTAAAATGTTCGAAGAATTACAAATATCGGAAAAAATCATGCATTTTGCCTTCACAAAATTGATTTGAAATGACTAAACTTGTAATAACTATGGGTATGCTACACTGGCAGTTGTTTTAAGATGGCAGCATTTTGTATAATTTAGGCTGGTTCATTACCTACAGGCACTACAGCAAACGCATTATTTATAGCTGCGTTTGGTTATTTAGAATTTAGTTTACACCTAGGAGTATGTTTAAACTTCGTCTTTTGCGGTGCAATAAGCTGAAGAGAAACCTGCTCTTACTCCCTTAGAGAGGCAAAACCCTAATCCTTAAATGGAAAACAACGAGCTATTGGAAACAGCCAGAAATTACGGGTTCATTCAGGACCAACAGGTTTGGCTAAAACCCTTCATGAAGTACCCTGCCCGGCAGGTGGGCGATGTAAAAGAGTCGGAAGATGACTCGCTGATTTACTTTGCCAAACGTTTCGAGATGTTTCAGGAAAAGGTAAGCAGCCTGCTACAGCGCATCGACACATCCGAGAACAAGGGCTCTTTCCTGATGAAAGTGCTTCACATGAAAGAGCAGATCGGTGACTACGATGCCCTGGGCGATTTCGAAACCCTCTACCAGCAGCTCAGCGCGGCCGAGACGGAAATAAACAAAACCATTAAGCTTAACCGGGAGAAAAATTTAGCCATAAAGGTTGGCCTGATACAGGAAGCCGAGGCTTTGCAGGAGAGCATTGAGTGGAAAGAGACATCTGACAAGATGAAAGACCTGCGGGCCACCTGGATTAAGACAGGCCCTGTAGACAAAGAAGTAACAGAAGAGATAGAGGAGCGGTTCCGAACAGTGCTGGAAGCTTTTTTTGAACGGAAGAAAAACTTTTTCCTGGATAAGAAGCAGATGCAGAACCGAGCCTACGAAAAGTACCGCAGCCTGATAAACCGGTCGGTGGCCTTGCAAAACTCCGAAGAATGGGAAGCCACCACGATTAAACTGAAGCAACTGCAGAACGAGTGGAAGGAAGTGGTGAGCGGCACACTTTCGCGGAAGGCGGTAACCAACCTCTGGACGGAATTCAGGAAGGCGCACAACCACTTTTTTGAACGCCTGAAGGTGAAGATCAACAACGAGAAGAACCAGTCGAAAGACAAGTTTTATGATACCAACCTGGAGAAAAAACAGGCGCTTGTAAGTGAGGCAGAGCAGCTGATACACACGCACAGCCTGGGTGAGGCCGTAAAACGCGCCAAAGAGTTGCAGGCCGAGTGGAAGAAGGCCGGTCCGGTACACCCTTCTGTGTCTGATGCCATTTGGGAGCGCTTTATTAAAGCCTGCGATAAAGTGTTTGAGATGAGCAGCCTGGAGCACTACATCCGCAAGCGCCAGCAAGCCTCTAACGAGAAACTGAACGGCACCGATGGCATAAACGCACGCATAACTGCCCTGAAAGAGTTTATAAAATCGGATAACCAGGAGCTGGGGCTGCTCGAAACCAACCTCGACAAACTAAGCGACACTCCAGGCAACGAATCGTTCAGGAGCATGCTGCAGGGCAAAATCAGGAATTTTAACCGGAAAATACATACCAAAACAGAACTGATCGAGATGTTTAAAAAACAGCTCACCACCACCGATAACTAAACCACCGTGGTTGTAAGATTGTAAAATGTACCGCTGCAGGCCTTTTAATTAAAAAGAATATTGGGGCAAGTTAGTGGAGGCAAAGGGTAAATTATTTTGGCGCAATAAGAACAATTCTGAACTGTTTGCGTTGTGTTGAAAAAAACAGAACAAAAAAGCAAATTAAAATCTGCAAAAATTTTTGTTTACAAATATTTTCATACTTTTGCAAACTTATTTTTTTAAAAGCCACAAGTTAAGTAAGGAGAACATACTATGTATTGGACATTAGAATTAGCTTCATACCTGGAGGATGCACCCTGGCCAGCTACTAAAGACGAATTAATTGATTACTCAATTCGTTCCGGAGCGCCTATGGAAGTTGTAGAAAACCTGCAGGCTCTTGAAGACGACGGACAGCCTTATGAGAACATCGAAGAAATCTGGCCTGATTACCCTACCAAGGAAGACTTCATGTTTAACGAAGACGAGTACTAAGTTTAATTAGAAATTAAAAATTATGAATTAGAAATTACTGATTCTGGTTCAGCACCGGGCAAACTGATTTCTATTTTTAAATTTTTAATTTGAAGGAACTTGATTATTGAAGTAAAAAATCTGGTTGCGGGCTACGAACAGCGTGTTCTACTCCGCAACCTTTCTTTTTCTGTACCTGCCCCTGCTTTTATAGCCATTATCGGGCATAATGGTGTAGGTAAGAGCACCCTCTTTAAAGCGTTTCAGCAAAAAATACCCTACCAGGGCCACATTCTGATACAGAACCAGGACCTACGCCATATTGCCAAACCCACAGCCACAGGCATACTGGGCTATCTGCCTCAAAAAAACATCGTTTCTTTCCCGATTAAGGTACACGAGCTGGTGGTGATGGGGCTTTTCAGGAAGAAGAAGTTTCTGGAGAATTACGATGCAACCGACTATGCCCAGGCCGCGCAGGTGGTGGCGCAGCTACAACTTTCCGACCTGCTCGACCACGATTTCACGACCTTATCGGGTGGGGAGCAGCAGCTGATCTGGCTGGCGCAACTCATGCTGCAGGATGCCCATATCTGCCTGCTGGATGAGCCATCGCAGCAGCTCGATGTATATTACAAAAAGCAGGTGTACAGTTTGCTACAGGATTGGGTGCTGCAACACCAGAAAACAGTGCTCTGCATTACGCACGACCTGCACAACCTGCTCCCGCTGAAAGGCTACCTGCTCAATCTTTCTAAGCCTGCGCCATCGCTGGAGGTTATTAGTCCGGAGGTAGTGCTGCAAAACCAGGAGTACCTGGAGTCGCACCCGCGCAGGTTATAACTTTTCTTCCTGCAGAAAGGCTTCTGCCAAAACCAGGTCTTCGGGTGTGGTTATTTTGATGTTGCGGTAGCTGCCTTCCACCAGCACCATCTGCTCACCCAACTGCTCCACCACCGAGGCATCGTCGGTAAAGAAGACTTGCTCCGGTTGCTCGTATGCTCTACGCAGCAGGCTTGCTTTGAAGGTTTGCGGTGTCTGCACCAGCTTATACTCCGTTCGTGGCACAGCCTTGCTCCCGCCACCTGCCACCAACTGCCTGATAGAGTCTTTTGGCGACACGGCCACAATGGCATTTCCGTAGGCGGCTGCTTTAAGGTAGGCTTCCTGAATAGTAGCGGTAGAAGTAAAAGGCCGTACGCCATCGTGCACTGCTACCAGCGCCTCCTGCTCCAGCACCATACCCAGGCCATTTTTTACGGAGCCGAAGCGGGTAGCACCACCTGCCACCACCATATGAAACAGCTTGAACCGGTGCTTCTGGCACAGCTCCCGCCAAACATCCAATTGGTTTTCGGGTAGCACCACAATTAACCTGACGGCAGCGTTGTAAGCAAAAAACTGCTCCAGCGTATGCATCAGCACTGGCTTGCCTCCAATTTCGATGAACTGCTTTGGTAACTCGCGCTGCATGCGGCTACCTGTGCCACCTGCCACTACAATAGCATATTCGGGTAATTTATCTTTCATGTGTAGTACGCGTAGTAAGTTAAGAGTTAAAAGTTATGAGTTATGAGTTATCTGGCCAATCCTTCCTTACGCCATCTCCACATCAACCATTTAGCCATTAAACAATTTAACAATCAACAATTAGCAATTATTCTAATGAAAACAAGCTTCAGAAGAGTTTTTGTCTTTTTAGTGCCAAGGGTAAATCGTGCTGTTTTAGCCAAAGTGATTTCAACTCGCCCAGACACTCGCAGGAGCTGCGCACGCTGCGAGGTCTTTGCTGCTCTGACTTAAATCAGCCATTGAACCATTTAACAATTAAGCCATTAAACAATCAGCAACTAACAATCAACAACCAGCAATTATTCCAAAGAAAAAGCCCTTCCGAAGCTTTTCTGCCTGTTTTCATCCAAGGGTCAAGGCATTGGCAATTTAAAACAAAAATGCCCCGGCTGTAGCAGTCGGGGCATTTTTGTTTTAGGTTTGGTCTGACTACAGAATCAGCATTACGTCGCCGTAGCTGAAGAAGCGGTACTTCTCTTTAACGGCTGTTTCGTAGGCTTTCATCACCAGGTCGTACCCACCAAAGGCGGCTGTCATCATCAGCAACGTAGACTCCGGCATATGGAAATTGGTTACCAGGCTGTTGGCAATCTTGAAATCGTAGGGCGGAAAAATGAAGCGGTCTGTCCAGCCATCGTTCGGCTTCAGGCGGCTGTTAGCCGATACCGAAGACTCCAGGGCACGCATGGTGGTGGTACCGATAGAGCAAACACGCTTTTTGTTGTCGAGCGCTTTGTTTACCATTTCGGCAGTGGCACCAGGCACCATAAAGTTCTCGGAGTCCATTTTGTGCTTGGTCAGGTCTTCTACATCTACCGGGCGGAAGGTGCCTAAACCAACGTGCAGCGTAACAGGCGCCACATCCACGCCTTTAATTTCGAGGCGCTTCAATACTTCTTTCGTAAAGTGCAGGCCAGCTGTTGGAGCAGCCACGGCACCTACGTTTTTGGCATATACGGTTTGGTAACGCTCTTTATCTTCTGGCTCAGCCTCCCGCTTAATGTATTTCGGAAGCGGAGTTTCGCCCAGGTCGTTTATGGTTTTGTAAAACTCTTCGTCGGAGCCATCGAACAAAAATTTGATGGTTCTGCCACGCGAGGTTGTGTTATCTATTACTTCAGCCACCAGGTCGCTTTCGCCAAAGTACAGTTTGTTACCTACCCGGATTTTACGCGCCGGGTCTACCAGCACATCCCAGAGGTGAATGTCTTTGTTGAGTTCACGCAACAGGAACACCTCGATTTTAGCGCCGGTTTTTTCCTTGTTGCCATACATGCGTGCCGGAAAAACTTTGGTATCGTTCACCACCATCACATCGCCATCGTCGAAATACTCCAGAATATCTTTAAAGATCCTGTGCTCGATCTTACCTGAGTCGCGGTGCAACACCATCATGCGAGACTCGTCGCGGTTCGGGGAAGGATGATTGGCCAGGAGTTCTTGTGGCAACTCAAATTTAAACTCTGATAACTTCATAAATAGTACGGTATCTAGTAGATCATTTTTTCGATGCTTGAGCGCATTGAAACTTATTTTTATCTTGCAGAACAATAGGCAGGCATATTTCCCTGTTTTATTATATTGGGTTTATTGCCCTGCTTTTTAGAAAATTGTTGCAAAGATACGTTTTTTATCTGATACGGCCGTAAAAATCTGCTGTTTTCGCCATTGCCAAGCCCCGGATTTTTAACGTTTTACTACACCCCGGCTACTTTACTGCAGCTCCTGCGGCTCCCACACCTGCTATATTCGGGGCCTTATTCTGCCGCCCATTATCTTACGCAAAAAACACGTGCCGAATTAAACTCCAACTATCTTAGCCTTTTAAACCTGTGCCTGCTCCTGCAACACCTGAACCTTAACAAAAAAACGATCTGGGGGTGGGGCATATTTTAATTAAATATTGTTAATTTAACAAACTTACAAGCTTCTGCCCTGAACTATGATTTACCTGCGCCTGATAGTTGAAAGTTTCCGGTTTGCCTGGCAGGCACTCAAATCGAACCTGCTCCGGACTATATTGTCGTTGCTGGGCGTTACCATTGGCATTTTTGCTATTATATCGGTTTTCACGCTGGTCGACTCGCTGGAGCGCAATGTGCGCGAGGCCATGAGCTTTGTAGGAGAGCGGGTAATTTATGTGCAGACCCAACCCTGGACCTTCGGGCCGGGCGGCAGGCCTTGGTGGGACTACCTGCGCCGCCCACAGCCAACTGCCCGCGAGTTCAGGCAAATGGAACGCAACATTACTATGGCCGAAGGCATTGCTATCTTCTCCGAAAGGGGCGGCAACACGTTTAAATACCGCAACAGCAGCTACTCCAACGCTATTTTGTCGGGAGCCACCTACGACTTTAATAAGATCAGAGATATTCCTATTGAAAATGGCCGTTATTTCGTGCCGCAGGAAGTAGATGGCTCGCAGAACGTCATTATTATCGGCAGCGACATTGCAGAAGCCTTTTTCCCGAACCAGGATCCTTTAGGGAAACAGATAAAAGTAAAAGGCCACCAGTTTATGGTGATCGGGGTAATGGAGAAGCAGGGCGAAAGCATGTTTGGCATGTCGAATGTAGACAAGCAGGGCATTATTCCGTTTGGGGCCTATAGCAAAATTTACACCATGGGCCCGAAAGGTATGTATGCCACCATTGCCTTAAAAGGGCGCGAAGACGACAAGGGCCTGCAGGAACTGGAGTACGAAACACAAGGCCTGCTGCGCAACATCAGGGGGCTACGGCCACGCGACAAAGATAACTTTGCCCTGAACCGCTCCGAAATGGTGGCCGAGCAGGTGACCAGCCTCTTTAGTGTAATTGGCGTGGCGGGTTGGGTTATTGGCGGCTTTGCTATTTTGGTAGGAGGGTTCGGCATTGCCAACATCATGTTTGTGTCGGTAAAGGAGCGAACCAACATTATTGGTATACAAAAATCGTTGGGTGCCAAAAACTTCTTCATCCTGTTTCAGTTCCTGTTCGAGTCGGTGTTTCTGAGCTTGTTAGGTGGTGGCTTCGGCATTTTACTTGTGTTCCTGCTCACGCTTATTCCGCAGGACATGATGGAGATTATGCTATCTTTTAGCAACATCGTGCTGGGGCTAAGCGTATCGGCGGTGATAGGGATGCTCTCTGGTATAATACCGGCTGTGCTGGCAGCGAACCTCGATCCGGTAATGGCAATCCGCTCAAAATAAATCCAGACAAAGCACTAATAACGGGCCTTTTTGTTGCGTGCTTGCCGCAAACGAAAGAAAGGCCTTCAATTTATTTACACATAATGGCATTGGCAGCTCTTGCGGTGCCGCAGGAGCTGGTCTCCTGAAGACGAAATTACTATGACGAAACTTAGAAAAACAAGCAAAACCAAACTCAACGACGAATCTCTTAACACGGGTAGCGGGCAAACCATTTTACAGCCAGATGCCAACGAGAACAAAGCCAAAACAATTACAGACCTGCGCGAGAGTGGCGAAGTAACGGCTCCCCCAGCTTCCGAAGAAGATATCAGAATTAGAAGAGCCTTTGTAGATAAAGACTGGAACGAGATAAAGATTGCCGACTCCTGGCAAATATTTAAAGTGATGTCGGAGTTTGTGGAAGGCTTTGAGAAACTGTCTAAAATCGGCCCTTGTGTGTCTATTTTCGGATCGGCACGCACCAAGTCTACGCACAAATACTACCAGATGGCCGAAGAAATTGCCGCCAAACTGGTGCGCCACGGCTACGGCGTTATAACAGGCGGTGGCCCCGGCATTATGGAGGCTGGTAACAAAGGAGCGCACTCAGAAGGCGGCAAATCTGTCGGGCTAAACATACAGCTCCCGTTTGAGCAGTTCAACAACATCTACATCGACTCCGACAAACTCATTAACTTCGATTACTTTTTTGTGCGCAAGGTGATGTTTGTAAAGTATGCACAGGGCTTTATTGTAATGCCTGGCGGCTTTGGCACACTCGACGAGCTTTTTGAGGCGATTACGCTGATCCAGACAAGAAAAATCGGCGCTTTCCCGATTGTGCTGGTAGGCCGCTCTTTCTGGGAAGGTTTACTTAAATGGGTAGCCGACGTAATGCTGACCATGGAAAGCAACATAAGCCCGGAAGATCTGGACCTGGTGCACATTGTAGACGATGCCACAGAAGCTGTAAAAATAATAGACGACTTCTATAGCAAATACCTGCTGTCGCCAAACTTCTAAGGCAAATTATTTAAATGAAAATGCCCTTCAAAAGCAAAAAGCGCTATTTTGATCCAAGGGTGTGAGTAAACCTGATTCGAATTTAATTTCTGATATTTTCTAAACATTTATAAAGGCAGGCCAAGTGGTCTGCCTTTATTGTAACTATTCTTAATCGTCCGTTACCTCGCCGTGTATTTTCAGAGCAGAGTTCTGGGCAAACCTGCCGATTCCGGCAAATAAGGGAATTAGCTTCAGGACCTCAAAAGGTTCTCAGAACACAGAAACGGCCGGGTAGTACCTGGCCGTTTCTGTCTATACCTGCACAGCCAGAATCCCCATTTTTAGCTGGAAAATACGGGCGATGTTCTGGGCCTTGAACTTAATGTCTTCTGCTTTTTCGCCTTTATACAAGGCATCTACAGTGGAGACAAACAGCTCTACCCACCGCTCGAAATGCTGCTCCTTTACCGGCAGCCGCAGGTGTTTTGGAAATGGCTGCCCTTTGTAGGCCATAGATCCGAACAGCACCGTGCTCCAGAAGTTGTACATAACTGGCAGATGTGTTTCCCAGTTTACCTGCGCAAAATCGTTAAAAACAGGCGCCAGTAGCTCATCCTGGTTTACCTGCCCGTAAAAACTGTCGACCAGAATCTTAATATCCTCTTCTCGTTCTATATCTCTCATAGCACACCTCCTTTTATGGCAGCTTAAGCCGCACCTTTTGAACTAACCCGAAGGTAACGCAATAGAACAGGAAGTAAAATGACATTTATCAGCAGGAGTACTTTATAGTATGGCAACATGATGAGCAGCGTGCCGTTTTATTACAAAAGGCTTAACTTTAACCGTAGTTCACACCGCTACACCAACTCCTCTGCATGGCCGATAACCGCTCCCTTATTCTCGACTGCTCCTTAAAGTTGTTTGCGGCAAAAGGCTACGATGCTGTAGGCGTGCAGCAGATGGTGGAGGCAGCGGGCATAAAAAAGCCAACCTTGTACCACTACTTTGGAAGCAAGCGCGGTGTGCTCGAAGCCCTGATGCAGGAGCAGTTCGCTCCTTTCCTGACGCAGCTCAACAGTGCCGCCACCTACAGCGGAAACCTGCCGCTTTCGCTGCGGAAGGTGGTGGAGTGCTACTTCAGTTTCGCTTTAAACAAGTCTACGCTCTACCTGATGCACCTGGCCGCCTGGTTTGCAAACCCCGACAATGAAGCATCACAGATTATAACGCCTTACATTCTGCAGCAGCA
This sequence comes from Pontibacter qinzhouensis, assembly GCF_008017455.1. GTDB lineage: Bacteria > Bacteroidota > Bacteroidia > Cytophagales > Hymenobacteraceae > Pontibacter > Pontibacter qinzhouensis. The sequence continues at coordinate 27,793 of NZ_VRTY01000001.1, forward strand.
CCAGGTACTCGAAACCCTCTTTCAGGAGGCTACGCACGACCATGGCAACATGCGTGAACGCCATAAAGTATATGCCGCTACCTTTCTGGGCACCATAAACACGTACATTGTGCAGGCGCTGCACCAGCAGCTAGACCTGAACGAAGCTACTGTGCAGCAGGCAGTGCAGCAGTTTTCTTACGGCATTTATTCCTGAGCATTAAATGAACTAAAAGATTATCATTTATGTACCTAACGGTATGTATATTTAAATTATTTTGTTCTCATGAAAAATACGAATGCTTCCTGGGCTGCAGATGCGACCTTCTATCATATTTATCCATTGGGTTTAACAGGCGCTCCAACACAAAACAACTTGGTAGCCGCACCAGACCCCCGGCTGGCCGCTGTGCAGCAGTGGATTGGCCACATAAAATCGCTTGGCTGCGATGCACTTTACCTGGGGCCACTCTTCGAATCGGGTACACACGGCTACGACACTATTGATTATTTTACGGTAGACCGCCGGCTGGGCACGAACCAAACACTGCAGGAACTTATAGAGCAGTTGCATGAGCAGGGCATAAAAGTGGTGCTGGATGGCGTGTTTAACCATGTTGGCCGCGACTTTTGGGCTTTTAAAGATCTGCAGGCCAATGGCCAGAACTCTGCGTACAGGCATTGGTTCGCTGGCGTTAACTTTAACCACAGCAGCCCTTACAACGATGTATTTAGCTACGAAGGTTGGAACGGCCATCACAACCTGGTAAAACTGAACCTGCAACACCACGAGGTTCGGGCTCATTTATTTGCAGCCACCAAAATGTGGATAGAAACTTTCGGGATAGATGGTATTCGGTTAGATGCTGCTGATGTGATGGACCACGGCTTTCTGAAAGATTTAGCCAGTTTTTGCCGTAGCCTCCGCCCCGATTTCTGGCTGATGGGAGAGGTTATTCATGGCGACTACCGCAACTGGGCCAACCCCGACATGCTTGACTCCACCACCAACTACGAATGCTACAAAGGCCTCTACTCCAGCCACAACGACCGCAATTATTTTGAGTTAGCTTTCTCTTTAAACCGCCTGTTTGGCGAGCAGGGCATCTACAAGCACCTGGCGCTCTACAACTTCGCCGATAACCACGATGTAAACCGCATCGCCAGCACGCTGCAGAACCAGGCGCACCTCTACCCGCTGCACGCGCTGCTCTTTACCATGCCGGGCATACCAGCTGTGTACTATGGCAGTGAGAGTGGCATAAGCGGCACAAAACTGCCACACACCGATGCTCCTCTACGCCCGACCTTTGCCTCCCCTGATATGCTGCAGCAGGCACCGCATCCGGAGCTAGCCACTGCCATCAGCCAGTTTGCCAGCATAAGGAAGAGAAGCCACGCCCTGCGCCACGGCACCTACAAGCAATTGTTTGTTGCGCACCAGCAGTTCGCCTTTGCCCGCCACTCCAGCCACGACGATGTAGTAGTAGCTATAAATGCGGCAGAGGCACCGGTAACACTTACCCTACCAGTAGATTTACCTGACGGAAGTGTGCTGAAGAACCTACTCGACCAGCAGCAGTACCGGGTGCAGAACAGGCAACTTGTACTGGAAAACCTGCCGGCCAACTGGGCCTGTATCCTGCAGCGCCAGTAAGTGCGACAGGCGCCGTTTAAGCGCGTTTTAATGGTTGCCGCTAATTTGTTTTTACTCCTAAAACTCTCTGAAAGGGCAGATAAAGCACTAACCTACACAGCAACAGCTACCGTATATAGTTTTATGGGAATAAAGGAGATACTGACCCGAAAAGCCAGACGAGACTTAAGAAAAGCGATAAAGCTCAAAAAGCAGCAGAACATGGAAATCCGCGATAGCCTGGCTATGGAGCGGACCAAGCTGGCCAACGAGCGCACGTTCCTGTCGTATGAACGAACGGCTGTCGCCATGATTCTGGGCGGGCTCACCTTTATTAAACTTTTCGACGATCTAATTTACGTTGGGCTGGGTATTCTGGCTATTCCGGCGGGCATTGCCATCGGTGTGTTTGGCTACATGCGGTTCAGCCGGAAACGAAGTGAAATTCTGCACCACACCCGCGCCTACACCCCCACCAGCCCCGTACTTGCCGAAGTAGACGCTGAGGAGGAAGACGAAGAGGAGCAGAACAGGCCTGCTTCAAAATAAACCTTTTGCGGAGGCAAGGACAGAAGAAATTTTAAAGGAGTGATTAAAGTATCTTTTAACCCTTGACCATCAAAAGCCCAAAAAGCTTTTAGAGGCTATTTTCATTAGAATAATTAGTTGTTGATTGTTATTTGCTGAATGTTTATAGTAAATGGCGGCACAACTTATCGGAAATCAACATTTGAATTTGTCCATTTCAACAGGATAAAATAATCTTATGTCTTGTGTCCTTTTAAAGGTGGCAGTGCAATTCCAAAATCCGATAGGTAAAGACGAAGTCTATAATGGCTGATTCTGGAACTTGAGAAGTGACAAAGACCTCGCAGCGTGCGCAGCTCCTGCGAATGGCTGGGCAAGAGCAGCAATGACCTTGGCTAAACACGACACCATTCACCCTTGGCACTAAACTGGCCAAGTTCCTTTTGGAAGGCCATTTTCATTCAAATAATTTACAGGCTTTTTGTGTCTACTCGATTTACAAACAATTAATTTAACCAGGCACAGAAGCAGCTAAACCTATTTCGTTAATAATCTGTTAAGAAGGGTTAGTGTCTTGCGCAGCAGAACACTAGTAATTTTGTACCTTTGCTTTTTAAAATCAACATATCCTGAATGGCTTTTAACCAAGAGCAAACTGATAATACGGGCATCGCTACTGCTGCTCCCTCTCTTAACGGAGATGCGCAACAGATAGAAGTATATGGCGCCCGTGAACATAATCTTAAAAATATCACCCTGCAGCTGCCCCGCTACAAGCTGGTCGTGTTTACGGGCATTAGTGGCTCCGGCAAATCATCGTTGGCCTTCGATACGATTTATGCCGAAGGGCAGCGCCGCTACATGGAGACCTTTTCGGCCTACGCCCGCAGCTTTATGGGTGGCCTGGAGCGCCCAGATGTAGACAAAATAGAAGGGCTCTCGCCGGTAATTTCGATTGAGCAGAAAACCACCAGCCGCAACCCCCGCTCCACGGTAGGCACCATTACCGAAATTTACGATTTCATGCGCCTGCTCTGGGCCCGTACCGCCGATGCCTACAGCTACGAAACCGGAGAGAAAATGGTGCGCCAGAGCGATGACCAGATCGTGAGCCATATCATGGAAAATTTCGATGGGAAGCGTCTGGTTATACTGGCACCGGTAGTAAAAGGCCGCAAAGGGCACTACCGTGAGCTGTTTCAGCAAATCCGGAAGATGGGTTTTATACGTGCCCGTGTAGATGGTGAGCTGGTAGAGATCACGCCTAAAATGCAGGTAGACCGCTACAAGATCCACGACATCGAAATTGTGATCGATAAAATTGTGGTGAAGGAAGACGACCGCTTCCGCCTTTCCAGTTCCATCCAGAATGCTCTGACACATGGTAAAGGCATGGTGCTGGTAATGGATGCGGATACGAACCAGACGCACTTTTTCTCGCGTCACCTCATGGACCCCGCCACCGGCATCGCTTACGATGACCCGGCTCCGAACTCCTTCTCCTTTAACTCCCCCTATGGTACCTGCCCTGTGTGCAATGGCCTCGGCGAAATTCAGGAAATTACCGAAGAAACCGTTATTCCGGACAAAAGCCTGAGCATTCGCCGTGGTGGTATTGCTCCGCTCGGCGAGTACCGCGACATCTGGATTTTTAAGCAGGTAGAAGCGCTTTTCAAGTATTTTAAGGTATCGGTTGCCACGCCTATTAAAGACCTGCCGGAGCATGTGCTAAAGGTGCTGCTTTATGGCCTGGAAGAAGACCTGGAAGTAAACACCAAAAAGGGCAACTACATTATCGAGTTCGAAGGCATCATCCATTTCCTGAAAAGCCAGATGGAGTCTGATTCCGACAACATACGGGCCTGGATAGAAGACTACACCCAAACCACCACCTGCCCCGAGTGCAAGGGCTATCGTCTTAAAAAGGAATCGCTGCACTTTAAAATTGATGGCAAGAATATAGGCGAGCTTTCGGTTGTAGACATCAACAAACTGGCTGCCTGGTTCCATAACCTCGAAGACAGGCTGAGCGAGCGCCAGAACACCATTGCAAAAGAACTCCTGAAAGAAATCCGGAAGCGCATCGGCTTTTTGCTCGATGTAGGCCTCGACTACCTGAGCCTGCACCGCCCTGTGCGCACGCTCTCCGGTGGCGAAAGCCAACGCATACGCCTGGCCACCCAAATTGGAACGCAGCTGGTGGGCGTGCTCTACATTATGGATGAGCCCAGCATAGGCCTGCACCAACGCGACAACGAGCGCCTGATAAACGCCCTGAAAGACCTGCGCGACCTTGGCAACTCCATTATTGTAGTGGAGCACGACAAAGACATGATCCTTCAAGCCGACTATGTGGTAGATATTGGTCCGGGAGCCGGTATACACGGTGGCCAGATTGTGACCGCAGGCACTCCGGCAGAGATGATGGAGGCCGGCACCACGACAGCCAATTTCCTGAGCAACCGCCGTGGCATAAAAATACCACGCGTAAAACGACCAGGCACCGGCGAGTGGCTGAAGCTGAAAGGAGCCACCGGCAACAACCTGAAAAACGTAACGCTGAAGCTGCCATTGGGCAAAATGATTTGTGTAACAGGCGTATCGGGCAGTGGCAAGTCGTCGCTCATCCACGACACGCTGTACCCGATCCTGAACCAGCACTTTTTCAGGGCCAAACGCGAACCGCTGCCTTACAAGAACCTGGAAGGGCTGGACCTGATAGACAAAGTAATAGAAGTAGACCAGTCGCCGATTGGCCGCACGCCACGCTCGAACCCTGCCACCTACACGGGTGTGTTCGGAGAGATCCGCTCTCTGTTTGCCTCGCTGCCAGAAGCCAAGATCAGAGGCTATACTCCCGGCCGCTTCTCTTTTAACGTGAAAGGCGGACGTTGTGAGGCCTGCGAAGGAGCTGGCATGCGCACCATCGAAATGAACTTTTTGCCGGATGTGTACGTGCCTTGCGAAACCTGCAAAGGCAAGCGCTACAACCGCGAAACGCTTGAAGTACGCTTTAAAGGCAAGAGCATTACCGATGTGCTGGACATGACTGTAGAGAAGGCAGTAGAATTTTTTGATAACCAGCCACGTATTCTGCGCAAGATCGCCACACTCAACGATGTGGGCCTTGGCTACATTACGCTAGGGCAGCAGGCTACAACTTTGTCTGGAGGAGAGGCGCAACGGGTGAAACTGGCGACAGAGCTCTCAAAGAAAGACACAGGTAAAACGCTGTATATTCTTGATGAGCCTACCACTGGTCTGCACTTCCAGGACATTGAGCACCTGACAGATGTGCTACATAAGCTCACAAATAAAGGCAACACCGTGCTAATAATAGAGCACAACCTCGACCTGATTAAAATTGCAGACCACATTGTGGACATCGGCCCTGAAGGAGGTGAAGCAGGCGGCACCATAGTTGCCAGCGGCACCCCCGAAGAAGTAGCAGCTTCCGGCAAAGGCTATACCTCCAGGTTCCTGGCCGAAGAACTGAAAACCAGCCATTACCAGGAGCCGGAGCAGGAGGCTTAACAGCAGCAGAAGTTGCACAGAAACAACAAAGCCGTTACCTATGCAGTAGCGGCTTTGTTGTTTTTAAAAGTGTGGTGAGGAATATCTTTCTTTAATTAGATGTTCTGCACCTTTCTCTCCAGTGCCTGGGCTGTTTCCAGGTGCTGCCGCAGGAGGGGAACCTGCCTGGAGGCATATTGCTTTACTTCCATAGTAACGCCATTGTCTGCCATAGCTTCGTGCCGCTTCAGCAGGTTCTGGTGTTCCTGCACAATGGTTTTAATATAAGATAAGTCGAAAGAAAGACCAGACCGTGCTGATACATTATCCAGTGATTTCTGATGTGCAGCACCAAGCTCTGTAGGGAGCACAAAATTACTTTGGCTGGCCATTGTCTGGAGTTCGTCGGTCATGCGGCCATGGTCTGCGGCCATACGCTGGGCCAGGCCTTTTACCTCCGGGCTCACGGCCTGCCCTTCGGCTAAACCAGCCAGCTGCACCTGCAGCATGTTGGCACTGGCAGCCTCTGCTACAAACAAGGCATCGTTGTTCATATTCTGCACGCCAGCCTCCTCAAACTGCTGCACACTCTGCTCTGTGGCCCGGTATATGCTGTCGTCGGGGGTGCAGCTGCTGATGCCACATACCAGAAGAGCGAATGCAAAAAGAGTCGTAAATGTTCTGTTCATCGTATTTTCCATAAACCAGAAGCATCTGCAGGTTTAACCCACAGATGCTTCTTTTTTAACTTCTGTTACTAATGATTATTGTCGGCTGGGAGTAGCACGATTGGTGTTAGTACCTGCGGTGTTCCCCAACTTGTCGTCTAAGGTTTTAGCGTGTTCGCGGTGCTGTTGCAGCACTGGCAGCGTTTTAGATGCAAAGGCTTTTACTTCAGCATCTTCCAGATCTTCAGCGGCATCTTCAAAAAGGCTGACAGCTTTATCATGCGCATCAACCATGGCATCTACATATTCTTCGTCGAACTCAGCGCCATTTTTATCTCTCAGGCTTTGCAGCTTATCCATGTGCTCGCGGCTCATGCTGTCTGGTAGCGTAATGCTTTTCTTCTGGGCGAGCGCCTTCAGTTCGTTACTGGCCTTTTGATGGTCGGTAACCATTTGTCCGCCAAACTTCTTCACTTCTGCGTTCTGTCCTTTTTGCTGCGCCAGTTTACCGGCTTCAATCTCAAACATACCATCGCTGGCGGCTCTGGTCATAAAGTCAGACTGATCTATTTTGCGGTCTTCCATGGAAGTATCCTCAAATGCCTGCTCGTTTGTTTCCTGTGCCTGGTCTACATTGTCTTTGTTCTCGGATGTGCAAGAAGCTGTGCCAAACAAAAAGGCACTGGCTATAAAGGCGGTTAGTGCTAATTTTTTCATAGTATTTAAGATTGTTAGTTTTATTAAACTGATTATAATTCAAATTTTATTTCAAATTACTTCATATACGCCCTTGCAGCTAAGTAGTTCTGTTTCCGGCTAAACCTGCTGCTTGTAATTAACAGCAGGCTCTGTTACAAGCCAATGCGCTGCATCTAAACACGGGGCAACGCAGAGCCTGCTGCCAATACGTAGCATAAACATAAATTTTACGCAACAAACCAATGTTGCAACTTTGCTATAAAATTCTGGTACTTTTGTGAAGAGCTGTGCCTCAAGGCCTTGGCGCACTTCTACCACAGCCGGTTCTTTTATACTCTTATTGTTCTATTATGAAAGTAAACACACTTAATAAAGTAGTTAGCTTGTGTAGTTTTCTGCTGGTACTGTCGCTTGTTTCGGTGCAGGCGCAGCGACTTGACTCGCTGGAGGCCAAATTTGAAGCACCTGCCAACCCAGGGCATGACAAGGTTATAAAGCTACACCCAGTTCAGCTGGCACTTGGCGAAATTTATTTGGGTTACGAACGCGCACGCACGCAGTTTGTCAGCAACGAAATCGGGTTTAGTTATATTCACCGGATTTACCTGAAAGATGGCGATTCCCACACATCGCGCGACCTGCCTCTGAACACCCATGGTGTAGGCATCAGAATGAGCCAGCGGCATTATACATCAAAAAAAGGAAACGCTCCGTTCGGCTTTTTTCACGGCCCATCGTTTGGTTACCGGTTTATCTTGTTCCAGGACAGCAGCTATGAGATTTTAGGCTTACCCGAACCTAATCAAACGGATCCGGATGCGCGTTATGTAGGCAGGCTCTACCTGAACACGTTCGACCTTACGTACCAGTTGGGCGGCCAGTTTAAACTAAGCAACCACTTTACGCTGGAGGTAGCCGGTGGCATTGGCGGCAGACTGAAATACGCTTACGCCCGTGATGCCGATGAGCTTCTGCATGACCTTTTCGTTGGAAAAGAAGTGCTCAGCGATACAAACGGAGCATTTCTGGTAACGCCACTCCCGCAGCTGAAGCTTTCGGTAGGTTATTCTTTTTAAACGCAGCAGTTTCTTAACCCGAAGCCTTAAACTAGGAGTACCCTTGGCCTTCCGGAGTCTAAAAACCTTGGGAAGGCCATTTTCATTAGAATAATTTGATTGTCTATAACTTAAGGAGCTTCGCCAAATTAGAAATTCAGGATTAGAAATGTTGAAAAAGGTACTTCAATGGCCCGTTCAGAAGCATTTTCAGCCGTTTTTTAGTTAGGAGTTGCTGATTTGTTATGTCAGCTTTACTTAGATAGTAGACCCTGTCAGGAGTTAAGAGTTAAGAGTGATTCATGATCCATTCATCTACTCAATTACTCATTCAAAATTTTCTCCATCTTCAAATTTTCAAATCATCACATCTCTAAATCAACAATTTAACATTTAACAACTAACAATAGGCAACCAGCAATTATTCAGATAAAAATGGCCTTCCGAAGCAATTTCAGCTTAAACAGGTCAAGGGTTTTAGAGGTAGTGCAGCGTTACTGACCTTTAAATTTCGGCTTTCGCTTTTCGTTAAAGGCACTTACACCTTCGTGGTAGTCTTCGGAGTTACCGGCAATTTTCTGGCAATAGGCTTCGTACTCGAGCATTTCTTCGAGCGAGGAGTGGTACGATTTGTTGAGCATTCTCTTTATAAGCCCTATGGCTTTGGTGGGAGCTGTTGCATAGCGGGCGCTGAGTTCTGCCACTGCTGCATCGAGTTCGTGCGGCTCTACCACTTTGTTTACCATGCCCAGCTGCAGAGCCTCTGCTGCTGTTACTTTAGAACCCAACGTACTTAGCTCGAAGGCTTTTAGAGAACCAACTAACCGTGGCAGAAAAAAGGAAGACCCTGAGTCGAGCACCAGCCCTATGTTTATGAACACCTCTATCAGGCTTGCTGCCGATGATGCCACAATTACATCGCAGGCGAGCGCCAGTGAACAACCGGCTCCGGCTGCCACACCGTTTAGCTTACAGATAATAGGCTTTGGCAGGTGGCGCATAGCCTTTATTATAGGGTTGTAGCGTTTCTCCAGCGACTCCGACAAGTCGCGCTGGCTGGCTGTAGCGGCAGCCTTCAGGTCCTGGCCCGAACAAAAAGCCTTGCCGGCACCTGTCAGCACCACTACCCGTACCTGCTCCTGGCGGGCAACCTGCTTTAGCGCATCCTGCAGTTCGTAGCTTTGCTTGTCGTTGAAGGCGTTGAACACAGCCGGCCGGTTTAAAGTAATAGTAGCCACGCCATCCTCTAAATCAAAAAGTAGGCACTCGTAGGTCATAGGTTTATGGATTTATTCTAGGTTATAGTGGCAGTTTAGATGCCTGCCTTCAAAAGAAAAGCTGCTCTGTGTCCGGTTATGAACATTGTGTCCGAAAAAGGACACTTCAGATCTATATTATCCTACTTCTCAATTCATTTTACTATTTATGGAGCAAATTATAATTAAACTGTTCTGAGAACTACTATTACGTTTATTTGGTATATTTTAATTATTAAATAAAATTTTTTACCTGTAAATATACCTTTTCTTTATTATTAGCATCATTTTTGTTTATGCTCAAAAGCTGCAGCTAATTATTTATAATTCGTTGTCTGCTACTTCATTACATACGCGCTAAATCACTTTATCTATAAAACTATGAGAAATTTACATGCCATATTCATGGCAGGCCTGTTGCTGTGCACTGGTTTAGGAGCCGAGGGGCAGCATATTCAGAACAACTCGGTTAAACTGCCAAACACTACGCCTGCATTACTGCCACAGGCACTTAACCCACAACTCCGTACTACCTCCACTACTATTCAGGTTCCGCAAACCGAACTGGAATATAGCTGGTCTGCAGCCACTGCTGCCTGGACACCGGTATACGAAAAAACCTACGAGTACGACAACAGAGGCTGGCCTACCCAACAGATTACAAAAGACCTTGCCGAAGACAAACCCTCGACCTTAGTCATGCATATGTACGATGCACAGGGCCGAGACACCTTACTTACCGTGCAGGAAGACGCAAACGGCACGTGGGTTAATGCCAGCCGCATACGAACAAAATACGATGCACACGGTCATTTAACGTATATGGGTGCTTTTAGGTGGCATAATGCTGCATGGCAGTTGGTGCATGCCAACCGCTATACATACACTTTTGGCCCCGGCAACCGGGTGGAGCAGGTTGTAAAGCAGCTGTATAGCGGAACCAACTGGACTGATATGAGCAAAGAAGGCTTTACCTATACTGGCAACAGCGCGCTACCCGGCACCAAAACCGAGTACATAAACACCGAGATCGGCTGGATGCCTACTCAGCGGTTCGTTAATATAACTTATGTACCAGAAAACCAACGGGAACAAAGCTATACCAAACAAAGCTGGGTTGGTGCGGCATGGCAAAATGTAAGTATGCATACCTTTACCTACACCACCAACTCCACCACATTTGCTAACATTACCGAAGAGGAAGTATACCGCTATACCGGCACCAGCACGGTGTTAGAAAGAAAAATTATGGAAGAATACCTGCCTAGCGGCCAGTTTATGCAGCACAAAGAAGAAGTGCTGATAAATGGCAGGTGGTTAGTAGACACTGAAAACAGCCTAATGGGCTTTGGCGTTAACGAGCCCCAGGGCGGAGGTTTTACTGAGTTTACCTACCAGACCTTTAGCTACACGCCTCAGGGCCACCTGAGCTACATTAACTACAAAAAGCACACCTACAGCAATTTTGTGAACATACTGGTAACCAGCCATGGCGAAGAATTGCCCGCAACAGCAGTAACGCTGTACCCGAACCCTACTAAAGATATGCTGCACATTAGCCTCCATGCCACTACTGCAAAAGAGGCTGCAGTTAGTATCTATAACTTAACCGGCCAAAAAGTAGCTAAAACAGCTATTATACATAGCGAAGGCACAATTAATTTAAGCCACTTACCGAGCGGCATTTATGTAGTAAACGTAAAAGACAATAATAGCAGCAGCATGACTAAAAAAATAGTAAAACAATAATTTTACTAGCTTTATTAACATTTTTAATATTACCTTTGTAATAGCACCTACTGCTGCTTGCTTACCTTATTTTCTGACTCCCCTTTACGCTATTTTACTGGCCTGAAAGATGCACCCTCCTCTTTTCCGGTGCTATGCCATAAGCTAGCTTTTTTCTTGAGAAAGCTGTAGTTAAACCTCCTTCTTTACCATTTCTTCTCCACAACGTTCTGGTGCAACCTATCAACGGATCTTCATCATCATTACAATTCCTAACCTTTTTTCTGAACCATTTATCTCTATGAAAAGAATTCTAATTACTTTTTCGGGTGCCTTTCTGGCACTTTCTGCCACTCTCTGTGCAGCACAGCCAACTATGGCCCCTTCCACAGAAAAACTGCAGGCTAAATTTGTACAGGCTGCCATGGCGCATAAAGCCGAACAGCTGGCCAACAAGAGATTAGCCAGCATGCGGGTGGCCCAGCAGGAAACACAGTCTTTCTGGGACGCTGATGAGGAAGAGTGGGTACCGACTGTGCACTATACCTACACCTACAACACGCAAGGTTTCTGGGAAACTGTTACAGAGAGAGCTCTGCCAGAAAATGAGCTGACCAAACGCAGCATCGACATTACCTACGATGGGCAGGGGCAGGAGCTACAACGTATTAACCAGGTACGTACTGGCACCGCCTGGGTAAACCACACCCGCGAGCGCACCGAATATGATGCTATAAATAATATGCTGAAACTCATGGTTACAGACCAATGGGTAGCCAATACCTGGCAACTGCAAGGCGGCAGCAGGCACACCTACACTACCGGCGCTGGTAATCGCATAGAGCAATCTTTAACCGAAGAATACGAAAACGGAGCGTGGGTAAACGATAGCAAAATAGTTTACACCTTCAGCGGGTCTGGCACCATGCCAGTTGGCAGCACGACCTCCGAATGGCAAAACGGTGCCTGGGTAGAAACATCGCGTACATCGCAGATAGTTTACGAAAATGGCCAGATGGTGAGCGCCGTGGAAGAGTATTACGACGACGAAGAAGAAGAGTGGATGTCGTCGAAATCTACCATTACTTTCTCAGCAGATGCCACCAAGCAAACCGCTACCACGGTTATTACGCAAGCAATGCAGCTAGGTCAGGACTGGTTTCCTGTTTTAAGACTTACGCTCACCACCTTTACCTCCGGCGAAACTTACCTGGGCCCTCAGAATATTTCGGAGATAAAAACGGAAGTGAACATGGGTACAAGCTGGGCTATTTTTACACACCTCACAACCGAGATTACCCGCGACAACGATGGCCACATTACGCAACTGATCGCGAAAAACTATGATGAAGAAACTGAAGAGTATGTAAATCTGAGCCGCTTTGTTTACAGCGATTTCATAACCCTGAACACAACCTCTGCCGAAAACGAGGTATTGGCTGCCGCTTTACAACTCTACCCGAACCCGACCCAAGGCAACCTGAAAATTGCACTTGACCCGACCAAGGTGAAGGATGCCAGCCTGAGCATTCATAACCTTACGGGGCAGAAGGTGTACGAGCTGGCCAGTGTACGCGGCGAAGCGCTGGTAGATTTGGGCCAGCTGCCAAGCGGTATATACATGGTGCGTGTGGCAGGTGCTAACAATGCTGCCATCACCCGAAAAATTGTGAAACAGTAAAAGTAGCCCTTGACTAAAAATGCCCCAAATTCTTTTGGAAGGGCAATTTTATTTAAATAATTCCGACGTTTACAAGCCTGCAGGCATGGTTAGCTACGCGTTACCTTGCTTTTAACGCAAAAGCTCCGACCAGTTTGGCCGGAGCTTTTTATGTTAAAAGGTTCCTAACTTTAGAGCGCTAAGGCAGCTGCAGTCAGGGCCAGCAGCAGGCCGCTCCCGAAACCGGCATACACCTGTGCCGGCGTGTGCACATGCAACGAGAGCCTGGCCGACAGCACCGCACCTGCAATAAAAATAGTAAGGGCCAGGGGCGGCACCATATCCGAATCTGGCGACAGCCGGCTCAGCACCAGCAGCAAACCCAGAGCGCCTCCTACCCCTATGCTGTGCGCACTTATTTTCCAGAAAAGCGAAATCACAAACGCCAGAAACACCGAGGTGGCCAGAATAACCATGATCACGAAAAAGAGCCGGTCGAAGATGTTCTCGCGGTGCAGCAGGTAGGCCGTTACCACATAGCAAACGCCCGTAAACAGCAGTGGCAGGCTGCGTTGCTCCCGCCGGTCCATCTCCAGAGAATCTACGTGCCCGGCACGCACCATAGTGTAGGCTCCTAACCCCGGAATGATGAAAGTTGTAAAAAAGATAAGGCTTAAAACCACCCAGCGGCCACGCAACGGCAACGACACCAGAGGTGCCGGCAAATAATAAAACAGGAAAGCGAAAAGGTAAGTAGGCAACAGCAGCGGGTGAAAAACCACCGACAATAACCTGGCAAGAGAACGGCTCACAAATCTACGATATTAAAAATTTAGTGTGGGTACATGAAAACCTATACGAAGAGCAGCAGCAGGTGGCAACTTTAAGAACAGCAATAACAGGCGCTTGTAAACATTTAAATTACCCTTGGCACAAAACAAGGCTCAGGCCTTCTGAAGGGTCTTTTCATTAGCATAATTTGGTTGCTCCTGATTTCTGAGCGTATTGTTTCGGCTGCTGAACCTACTTTAGCACCTACAGCTCTTTGCGCAGGCGGGCCACCGGAATATTGAGTTGCTCGCGGTATTTGGCCACGGTACGCCGGGCAATGTTGTAGCCTTTGTCGTTGAGCATTTTCTCGATCTTCTCGTCGGATAGTGGCTTGCGCTTGCTTTCCTTGTCGATGATCTCTTTCAGGATGTGCTTTACTTCGCGGCTACTGGCATCTTCGCCGGAGTCGGTGGCAATGCCTTCCGAGAAGAAATACTTCAGCGGATAAATACCAAACTCGGTCTGCACGGCTTTGCTGTTGGCTACGCGGCTCACGGTACTAATGTCCATGCCGATGTCTTCGGCAATGTCTTTCAGGATCATGGGGCGCAGCAGGCTTTCATCTCCCTCTACAAAGAACTCGTGCTGGTATTTTATAATCGACTCCATGGTGCGGAGCAGCGTGTTCTGCCGCTGCCGGATGGCATCTATAAACCATTTGGCGGCATCGAGCTTCTGCTTCACAAAGGTTACTGTCTCTTTCAGCTTCTTGTCCTTCTTATCCGATTTCTCATAAGCATCGAACATATCGGCGTAGGAGCGGCTAATGCGCAGGTCAGGCGCATTGCGCGAGTTGAGCGAGAGCTGCAACTGCCCGTTCTCGTTGGTAAGTATAAAGTCTGGTATAATGTACTGCACCCGGGTCATGCCGGCACCGGCGCCACCTGGTTTGGGGTTCAGCTTTATAATAAGGTCTACTGCCTCTTTTAAAGCCGCATCTGACACGCCAAACCTTGCCTGTATTTTGTGGTAGTGCTTTTTGGTAAACTCATCGAAGGCATCGGAAATAATGCGCTCGGCCAGCCTGGTCGTGCTATCCTGCTCGCGCCGCATAAGCTGCAGCAACAGGCATTCCGGCAGGTCGCGGGCGGCAATACCGGCCGGGTCGAAGGTCTGGATCATCTGCAGCACCAGCTCTATTTCTTCTTCGCTTGTTTCTATGTTCTGCGAAAAGGCCAGGTCGTTGGCAATGGAGCTCAGCTCGCGCCGTATGTAGCCATCACTGTCTATGCTGCCGATCAGTTGCATGCCAATGGCATACTGTTTGTCGTCGAGGTTCAGGAAGCCCAGCTGGTCAAGCAGGTTATCGGTGAGGCTGGTGGTAACGGCAATTGGCATTTCGCGGTCATCTTCGTCGTCGCCGCCACGGTCGCCCTGCATTTTGTAACCGCTTATTTCATCTTCGTTAATATAATCTTTTATATCAACGTCGTCGTTGCCATAGTCGTCGTCTCCCTCGTAATCGTCGCCAGAAGTATCGTCAAAATTATCCGTATCGCCTTCCTCGCGGCCTTCTTCCAGGGCAGGGTTTATCTCCATTTCCTCTTTTATGCGCGCTTCCAACTCAACAGTAGGTATCTGCAGCAGCTTGATAAATTGTATCTGCTGCGGCGATAACTTCTGAGATAAAAGTTGTCTTAAATCGAGTCGCTGCATAAGGTATAAACTAATCTGGATGTATGGTACACTCCTTCAAATTTAGGATAATTTTACTCTCATTTACAAAAAAGGTTAAAATATCGTTACTTTGAGGGATTATAGCTAACTACCAGGCCTCCAGGAAAGGTTTAAAGGCAAAATATGCTTTGTTTAGCTGGTGCTGCTGCCTGTAAGCCGCAGCAACGCATGCCATTACCTGAAAAGGTGCTGTATAAGTTACCTTACAAAAAGATCGACATACGCTATTTATTATACAGATGCAACGCACAAAAATAAAAGAACTGCTAACAGGTGCCGAGGTCGGCAACGATGTGCTGCTGAAAGGCTGGGTCCGCACCAAGCGCGGCAACAAATATGTAAACTTTATCGCCGTTACCGATGGCTCCACTATTCAGAACCTGCAGGTAGTGGCCGATGCCGAGAAGTTCCCGGAGGAGACCCTGAAAGACGTGACTACAGGTGCCAGTGTGGCCATAACAGGCGAACTGGTAGCCTCGCAGGGCAAAGGCCAGGCCTACGAAGTTATTGCCAAAACCATAGAGGTGCTCGGCAAAGCAGACCCCGAAACCTACCCGCTGCAGAAAAAGGCGCACTCGCTCGAGTTCCTGCGCGAAATTGCCCACCTGCGCTTCCGCACCAACACGTTTGGCGCTGTGTTCAGGGTGCGCAACACGCTGGCTTTTGCGGTGCACAAGTTCTTTAACGAGCGCGGCTTTGTGTATATGCACACGCCTATCGTAACTGCCTCCGATGCAGAGGGAGCCGGAGAAATGTTCCGGGTAACTACCCTGGACCTCGACAACCTGCCCCGCACCGATGAGGGTAAAATAGATTTTGAAGAAGACTTTTTCGGGCGTGCCACCAACCTGACAGTTTCGGGGCAGCTGGAGGGAGAGCTGGCGGCCATGGCTTTCAGCGATATTTACACCTTTGGCCCCACCTTCCGGGCCGAAAACTCCAATACCGCCCGCCACCTGGCTGAGTTCTGGATGATCGAACCTGAGATGGCTTTCTATGACCTTAAAATGAACGCCGACCTGGCCGAGGACTTCATTCGGTACGTAATCCGGTATGCCATGGAGCAGAACCGCGAAGACCTGGAGTTCCTGGCGCAACGCCTGCAGGAAGAAGACAAAGCCAAGCCGCAGCAGGAGCGCCAGGAAATGACTTTGCTAGAAAAGCTGGAGTTTGTAGTGAGCAACCAGTTTGAGCGCATTACGTACACCGATGCCATCGATATTCTGGTAAACTCACCGGCTTACAAGAAGAAGAAATTCCAGTACGAGGTGGCCTGGGGCGTAGACCTGCAGAGTGAGCACGAGCGCTACCTGGTAGAGAAGCACTTTAAGAAACCGGTAATTGTAACCGATTACCCCAAAGACATAAAATCGTTCTACATGCGCCTCAACGACGACGGTAAAACCGTAGCCGCCATGGACATTCTGGCCCCTGGCATTGGCGAGATTGTAGGAGGCTCGCAGCGTGAGGAGCGCCTGGAGCTGCTGACCCAGCGCATGGACGAGATCGGCATACCAACCGAGGAAATGTGGTGGTACCTCGATACCCGCCGCTATGGTGGCTGCCCGCATGCCGGTTTCGGCTTAGGTTTTGAGCGATTGGTGCAGTTCGTAACGGGTATGGGCAACATCCGCGATGTAATTCCTTTCCCGAGAACGCCGAAGAATGCTGAGTTTTAAACTTGCAAAAAAGCCTGATGTATTTATCAGGCTTTTTTTTATACCTTAGGCCCAAAATCTTAACTAAGCAGGAAGGATATAACTTGCCTCGCTTACAACTAATAAACCGACACGTGCCATTTCGGTATGTATGGCACCACTATATTTTCAGACAGGCTTATAAGCTAGTGATCATCTAAAATAGCAGAGCATATGCCCTTTACAACCTTCTACGAATCGGACTTCTACAAAATAGAAGTTGACACAGCCCGTAATCTGCTGCAGGCTATGTGGCTGAGACCAGTAACTGGCACAGAACTACAGGAAGGAGGAGTTAAGCTCTACGAGGTGCTTCGCGATACAGGAGTAGAGTTGGCAGTAGCCAATGCTAAAGTTTTAACTTCCTTGTCTGCCGAAACCAAAGCCTGGATGTCGAGCACATTTTACGAGCTTTTGTCTCAGACGCAGCTCAAGCGCCTGGCCCGCGTACTCCCCGATAATATGTTTCACATGATCGCCCTGGAATCTGTGGTAACCAGAGCCGAGGCTTTGGGTGTTACTAAATTCGAAGTAAAAAACTTTTCAGATCCTGTAGCTGCTTTTAAATGGGCAACCACCTCCCTTACCCCTTGAATAAAAACAGATTAAAAACCTTCTGAAGGGCTTTTTTATTTGAATAATTGCTAGCTAATTGTTACATGACTGCATGGTTAACTAGTTAATTTAGGGGAAATATAAATTTTAAGTGAGAACCTCTAACTTAACACGAAGCAGTTCTGTTGCAGGCGAACGGCAGAACCATTATATAAAGCTTAAGAGCCAACACCTAAACTTCTTCTGCGGAAAACTATAAACAGTAGCAGTATTTTGGTCAGCTAAGTTTGGTTCGAAGCCATTTTACAGGCAGTGGCTTGAGTAAAAATCAAGAATTAAAATAATCTAATATAAAGTCCTCATTCTTATTTAATTAAAAGCAGGTTTTTGTCTTTATATTCTTAAAAAAGGCTTATACTTTGGCTGGAATTTTGCTCGTTATACCTCTACATTTACTTTACATAAATCTTATGCGCAAATTTCTTTTAACCATGCTCCTGATGGTCACTTTTGCCACGTTGGCAAGTGCCCAGAAAGAGTTTGCAAACCTTGATTTGCCGCTGCGCCGCGCCGAAGACCTCGTAACGCTGGCAGATGACAGAGGAAACGTTTGCATTTACTTTTTCCAGAGCAATACTTTATATTTTAACCTACTCTCTCCTACCGGCGAGGTACTGGCTACACACGAAATTCCGTACCGCTACAGCCAGCAGCCACATGTTTTCGGCACACGGGTAACAGAGGATGAATTTATATTCTACAGCCGCTATATGAACGGCCGCAAAGAGTATGTGCGCCCCTTCGCTATTCACCGAGAGAATGGTGGGTTCCGCAGCATTCAGGACCTGGAGGTGGTAAAAGGCCGGAACGAAACATTTTTGGGTGGCTTTGCCGATGTTAACCACCTGTACATGCTCTACTCCGACACCAAAAACAACCTGGTGGTGCACCGCAGCAGCGACTATATCAGCAAACTCGAAAAGAAAACATTCGAAGATGTGATGCCTAAATCCAGAGATCGGCTGGACAGGGAGAAGCAGCTGATATTTGTGCACCCCGACATGGACAACTCTGTGTATTCGGGCCACCACCGCAGCAAGATCTATACCGATGACGAGCACATTTACATGATCTTTGATGGGTATATGATTAGAGGCCAGGGTTCTAAAACAACTACCGAAATCCTGACGCTGAACTGGAACGAAGGCAAATCGAATTACCGCACCTTACCTGTTCTTGAGCAGAAAGGCAGCCTGGCTTTTAACTCTTTTCTGCACCAGGGCAAAATTTTCAGGGTTGTAATGGAGAAGGACAAACTAAACCTAACGGCTTACGACTTTAACACCTTAGCGCCTCTGAAGGAGTATAACTACACTTCTGAAGAAGAGATAGCCATTAAGGCCACACCGGTCTATCAGAAGGGTGCCAAAGGACTTTTCTCTGCCGATAACACGGTAATAGAAAAAACCTCTAAGGTGATGAAGAACCTGGCAAACGGTATACCAGCCATTACAGTGGCAACAGATGCAGACAGTACTTTACAGCTTACCATTGGCTCTTACCAGATGCCATCGGGCGGCAACCGCAACCAGGACTTGAACCGCATGGTGCGCACTCCTGACCGCTATATTCAGACATCGCGCGGGCTCATGATGCTGCCAGGCCGCTGGACACCGGCTTATAACATACCGAGCTATTACCTGAACTCGCCGTTTTATAACAATTATTTTTACGACCCTTACGGCCGCAACGGCAGCATGCCAACCGGCCCCGGCACCAGCACCTACTTCAGGGCAGTGCTCGATAGCAACACGCTTAACAAAGTAGAATCGAAAGAGGGAATGGTACTGCTCGAAGATAAGCTGGAGAAATATGAGCAGGAGCTAAAGCCAGAGCCTGAACTCAGAACGGTTTACCGCTACGGCAACAAATTGCATTACGGCTACTACGACAGGCGCTCCAAAACATTTAAAATTGTAGAATTCGCAAAAAAATAGCTTTAGTTTGAACCTCAATAAAACAGCGCGGCCTCCCTAAGTTTAGGGAGGCCGCGCTGTTTTATTTAATTGGCTTGTAAAAAAGGTTACTCTTCTACTACAGCTAACATGCTTTGAATTTTAGCCTGCACCGAAGGATCTTCCTGGTAAGCCATCATAACTTTCTCGTATTTTTCCATGGTCATGCCGTCTTGCTCAATAGCTCGCTGCACCTCTGCCTGTACGGTTGGCTGCAGTTCAATAATACGCTCGGCCACCTTTGTAAAAGCTTCTTTCTCGGCTTGTGTTGCTTCTGCCTCATCTATGCGTTCTTCCTGGTAAGCAATGGCCAGCTCGTTAAACTTATTTACATCCAGTTTCTCTTCTTCCAGAATGTTGAGCATGGCTTTTTCGTTTTCCTGCTGCAGGACCATTATGCGTTCGCTGGCATCTATAAACTGCTGCAGTTCTACTTCAGTAAAGATGGGGGTAGTCTGCTGCTGGCTTGCCTGTGGTGCTGTAGTTTGCTGTGCAAAGGCTGCATCCGAAAAGCTAACCAGCCCTAACGTAAGTGCAGCTATAATCATCCCTTTAAATTTATTTTGTAATTTCATAAAATTCGATCCTGTTGATGATAAAACAAAAATTGAATATATCCTGACATAGTGGGCAGAAATATCAATCTATCTATACTAATAATTGGATAAAATAGTTTATAGCGTCTAAACAATTTTATTATAAAAATTGAACTTTACCAATAGAACAAATATTCAATCAACTATATTACCTTTTCTGAATTTGTTTAAATAAAAACGGCTTTTGCTATTTTGACCACCATAGCCCCCATATTACCATATCATTCTAAAAACATGAAAAATTACGAAGAAGGTCTGTTTAAGCTTTGCCCGTTTTCCACTTCTGGCAGTTAACTTCCGGGTAGGCACCTGCCTTTACCAACGCTTGCCTGATCTGCGGCCAAAACCTACAGTTCGTCTGCGATATGCTGCAGTTCGGCAACTTTTATTTTTAAAAACCTCGCCACTATGGCACCTTTGAAGAAACAAAGACACAACTACTATGGGAAAAAATAAGCACGCTCATGCTCCACCTCCTGCTACTATACCTGGCCTGTTAGCACAAGCTACCGTTGCCTTACTAGCTAAACACATATTGTTTGTAAGCATCTTTGGTAACTTCGGAGGCAAAACCATTTTGCATTAGCCTGCACCAGATTTTCCGGGAATGCACCTCCTACTTCTTCAAAAAGAGTCGGAGCAAACTATTTACTTTAATCAGGAAGAGAAACTATAGCATTTAGAATTCATGAAAAAGCAACTCCTTGTTCTTGCCACTGCTCTTGTCGCAGCTTTTACTTTTTTGACTACACCCGGCACACAGGCCCAAAACGGAAACCACGAAGCCGCCATCGCTAAAAATCTGCAGGCCATGCAGGCAGCTAATACCCTCGAAGAAACACAGCAGGTAGCCAATGCTTTTGAGCGCATTGCCAACACTGAGCAGAAAGAGTGGCTCCCGTTATATTATGCTTCTATGAATTACATTTTGTTGGGCACTAAAGAGAAAGAGGGCAGCAAAAAAGACAAGTACCTCGACAAAGGCCAGCAGCACCTGGACAAGGCCCTGAAGCTGGCGCCAAAGGAGTCGGAATTGTTTGCGCTGCAGGGGTGGCTACACCAGACCCGCATCCAGGTTTCGCCCATGATGCGCGGCATGAAGTATAGCAGCCTGGCGAGCGAAGCACTTGAGAATGCAAAAAAACTAAACCCGAACAACCCAAGGGCTTATTACCTGCTCGGAGCCAACTTGTTTTATACGCCTAAAATGTTTGGCGGCGGTGCCGATGCCGCCAGGCCAGTGCTGGAGCAGGCCAAAGCTAAGTTTGAGCAGCAATCGAAACCTGCCACTGCCATAGCTCCGGGCTGGGGCCTGAAACAAACCCTCGACCTGCTGGAGCAATGCAAGTAGTATGGCACAGTATTAACTTCAGGTAAAAATTCTTTGGACTAAAAGACTATTTACCTGAAGTTAATCTGAAATTGAATACCAGCTGCGCCGCACAAGTCACGACACCTCCCCGAAAAGACTTTATAATATCAGTTTACAGGCTAAAACAACAGAAGCCATTTCCTGATAAACAGCAGCCTTGTTTCTTATACCCGAAAGTAGCGGGTTACCTACAGGTGCGAAACCGGGAGTAGACGTAGCCGGCAAATGGCCAGACGAGTACCCTTGATGTACCGAGCACGAAAAACCTTCGGAAGGCTGAGTTCATTAGAATAATTGAGCACCAGCAGCACAAACAGGTATAAGGCGGGAGTAAGTAGCGGCAAAAATGGCAGTTCATCCGGCTCTTTCTACAGTTCAGCAACCTTTAATTTCGGAATCAGCAGCGCTTTTGCACCTTTGGGTTAAAGTTAAACGACTATGGAAATCTTCTTCAAATCCCTTCTTGCACTTCATATTGCAGCCGGAGCTGTAAGCCTGCTAACTGGCCCTGCTTCTATGCTAAACCGCAAAGGTGGTAAGTGGCACCGCCTCACCGGAAAAGTGTTTTTCTATGCCATGCTGGTGGTTGCCTTTACAGCTGTTACTATGGCTTCGCTGCCAAACCACCACAGCCCGTTCCTGCTCATTATAGGTGTATTTAGCGCCTACCTCGTTAGCTCCGGCTACCGGGTGCTGCACCTGAAAGGACTGGCAACGGGGCAGAAACCAAAGCTGCTGGATTGGGCTATTGCCATGGTTATGGCTGCCTTTGCACTTTATTTTGTAGGCATGGGCCTGAAAAGCCTGGGCAATAACGGCGGAGTAGTTTCGGTTGTTTTCGGTAGCATTGCGCTGGGGCTGGTGGCAAAAGATGTCCGAAAATACACCCAGGCTCCCACCGACAAAAAATTCTGGCTCTACGACCACATTACCCGCATGGTAGCTGGCAACATAGCCGCTTATACTGCATTTTTAGTCGTAAACAACGCGGTGCTGCCGCAACTGGTGGCATGGCTGGGACCAACCGTTATCGGGTCGTTGGTTATCAGCTACTTTATCAAAAAATACAAACGAAAGCCAAAGGCTGGCGAAACGACAAAGGAATTAGAATATTTCGGGTAATAGTTCATTGTTAAAGGGCTTAATGGCTGTTTGGGAGAATTGCGAATGAGTGATGGAAAAAGATCAACTAACTCAACACCCTTGACTAAAAAGCGCTTAAAATCTGTTGGAAGGCTATTATGATTGGAATAATTCATGGCTGAGTCAGATACTCCTTACCCCAACAGGAGGCTTCTAGTTTCTGCTTCCGGCCCTGCACATTAGCTCCACAAAAGAGAACCGGGCAACAAGAAGCTTTTGCCAGATTAGCAGCAATAATGATTCGTTTCTCTTAACTTAACAGTATGTTCAATACAAAAGGAGCTACCAGTGCACCACCCCTACCCGTGCGTACAACTACATCGTCAGAAGCAGCTGCCATACAAGAAAAAAGAGCGGCCGGAGGCAGAAAAAAAGCCTGGGCAAGGGAACTGCTGGGCTGGGTGCTCTCGGCTATAGGAGCCTTTCTCATTGGTCCTTCGGTTTTAGGCAAACCGCTGCACGATGCCATTTACCATTTCCTGTTTTCATATACCATCTTTATTCTTATCTGGAAAGGCAACAGCAGCCTGCTTGTACCGATGCTGGCCAAACATTACCCATGGCTGCACAACCCCACCAAGCGGCTCTTTATCAGCATAGTAGCCACTGTATTACTCACAGTAGTTATTGTGGTGTTTGTTACGGTTGCTTTTCTGACTTATAGAGGTTTTACGCCGCAGGAGCTACTGGCGCGGAACTGGAGCGGCACCTTGCTACCTCCTATTGTGGCCACCTTCCTGATCTCGTTGAGCTTCCATAGCTGGCACTTTCTGCAAAGCTGGCGACAAACCGCCATTGATGCCGAGCGGCTTGAGAAAGAGAATATTGCCTCGCAGTACGAATCGCTGAAGGCGCAGGTAAACCCGCATTTTTTATTTAACAGCCTCAACGTACTCACCAGCCTTGTGGAGACAGACCAGAAGCAGGCCGTAAAGTTTATCCGGAAATTATCGGAAGTGTACCGCTACGTGCTCGACAGCCGCCAGAAAGAGGTGGTGCCGCTGCAGGAGGAATTGGCTTTTCTGGAGTCGTACATCTACCTGCAGAAGATCAGGCACGGGGAGGCGCTGCAGATACAGAACAACCTGCCCCCTCACCTCAATCCTATGGTCGTGCCGCTGGCCCTACAACTGCTCCTTGAAAATGCGATTAAACACAACATGGCCCTGGAGGAGGAGCCACTACTGGTGCACCTGTTCGTCTCTAACGATAACCTGGTGATGCAAAACAACCTGCAGGAGCGCCGCGTGCGCGAAGAATCTACCGGCACCGGACTGGCAAACATTATAGCCCGCTACAGTTACCTTACCAGCAAGCCGGTGCAGGTGCAAAAAACAGATCAGGCTTTTATTGTGAAACTTCCGATGCTTGAACTCAGAAAATAATGCGCGTATTTATTGTAGAAGACGAAAAACTGGCAGCCATCCGCCTCGCCAGTATGCTGCAGCAACTCAATGCTGCCATAACTGTAGTTGCCACGGCACCCTCTGTGCGCAAAGCCGTTGAAACGCTGCAGCTAAGGCCGCAGCTCGATCTCATTTTTATGGATATACAATTGGCCGATGGCCTGAGCTTCGAGATATTTGACCAGGTGCCGGTGGAGGTGCCTGTTATTTTCACGACTGCCTACGATGCCTACGCCATTAAAGCCTTTAAAGTAAACAGCATCGATTACCTGCTAAAACCCATAGACGAAGCGGAATTGCAGGCAGCGCTGGAGAAGTACCAGAAGCTGCATACCAACCAAACATCAGCTTCTGCCAACACGGCATCGGCAGTACAGCAGCTGGGGGCACTGGAACAGGCGCTGCAATTTCTCAACGGCAGCAAGACCTATAAAAGTCGCTTTATTGTTAAAGTAGGCGAGCACCTGCACATGATCCAGATGGAGGAAGTCGATTATTTTTACAGCTACGAGAAGGCTACTTTTCTGCAGTGCAGCAGCGGCAAACGCTATGTTATCGATTACAGCATGGAGCAGGTAGAGCAGTTGGTAGACCCAAAGCATTTTTTCCGGGTAAACCGTGGCTACCTTATTTGTACAAAAGCCGTGAAAGACATAGTGGCCTGGTCGAACAGCCGCCTGAAACTGGAGTTACGGCAGGCCCCAAAAGAAGAGGTAGTGGTGAGCCGCGAAAAGGTGCAGGCATTTAAAGCCTGGTTGGACAGGTAACTTTTGTAAAGAAGACCCTTGGCACATTTTAAATGAAAATGCTTTCGGAGGCCTGTTTCATTTAAATAATCTGATATCGACTCAACAATTAATAATTTGTAATATGCCTAAATATATGGAAGAAAAACATGTTGGGTAGACCCTTGACAAAATTCTGATGCAAAACCTTCTGGAGGCTATTTTCATTCGAATAATTTAGATGCTTCCACTGAAACAGGCATAGATTATCCGACGGAACTTCCGGGCATGTCTACAGCTTTTCTATTTCCTCTTTTGTTAGCCCTGTAGATTTTTCTATCACCTCAACCAGAACACCATTTTGCTTCAGAATTTTGGCAATTGCTATGCGCGCTTCATGTTTTCCTTCCTGTCTACCTTCCTGTCTACCTTCCTGTCTACCTTCTTCAAGCCCCTTTTCTCTTGCCATTTTTTTAGCGTATTCCATGGTGTTTTGGTTGTCTCTGTAAATCTTTAGACTTTGCTCGTATGCATTCATATCTTCCGGATTTAATTTTGCTATTTCTGCCTGTTCAAACAAACGCTTAAAAACCTTTTCCTGCAACCTGGCAGGTCGTTCCTGTAACCGCGGCAGGTGCCTTAACACGTACATCCACTTATCGAATTGTGTTTCCAGCTCCTCTTCTTTTTTTCTGAAGTTAGGCATCTCCAAGTATATAAACGTAAGTTTGTCATAAAACACTTCGTTTGTCTGCCTATCCATCAAAAGAATTTCCCGCAAAAAACGTTCCTGTTTGCCCTCATCCGGAAAAGTAAAGTTAAGGATGCCAACAGTATAAACCGCTTTAAGTTCGTAGTTCCAGTTGCTGCCTTTGCTCGCCTGACTTTGAATGGGAAAAGTGGCGTAGTAAATGCTCCTGTCCTTAAAATACTGCTGGCTCACGTTCTGAAGCTCAATAATAAATTTCTCGCCCCGTTCATTTTCGCAGTACAAGTCATACACGGCTTTTCGGTCTGCCTCTGTTTTGCCTAGTTGCTCGGTGTTCAGGTACGTCAGGTGCTGTATCTGCTCCTTGCCCTGTAGCACCTGGTTCAGAAAGTCTGTCAGCAGTTCTTTGTTGAACTCAGTGCCGAACAATTTTTTAAAACCGAAATCTGTAAAAGGATTTATATAGCGTTCGCTGATTTCCATATAAAACTTAACCAGTTAGTTTAGTTATTTTACTTTACTATACGGCTTTAACCGTTCCTCCTCCTGCAGCAACTTATGCAGCAGGTCCTGCACCTCCTGCTTCCCGAAATCCTCTGGTGCCTGAATATGTGGCATTACCAATTCCATAATCTCATCCTGCTTACGGCCTGTTTCGAGGGCATAAGAATATGGCAGGTCGGAGAAGGTAACCATGGAGTAGAGCGGCAGCCACGTGTGAGGGTACTTCTCATTTATTTTAGCCTCTATCTTTTTGCGGAGCAGGAAACGCGGGTCTGCTACTTTGTCGCGCATTTCTATAAAGTTGAGCACTGCCAGATCGGCAATGGCATCGGCGTCGGGTTTGCGTTTGCGCTCAAAACGCTCAAACAAGTCGCGCCAGTCGCCGGTAAAGTTGTCCAGCATCTGGTCGAGTACGGTTATGTCTTCGAACCCGGCGTTCATGCCCTGCCCGTAAAACGGTACTACGGCATGTGCGGCATCTCCGATGAGCATGGCTTTGCCCTCAAAAGACCACGGGAAGCACTTTATGGTGACCAACGACCCAACCGGGTTGGCGAAATACTCCTGCGCCAGGTCCGGCATAAGGAGTATGGCATCGGCAAAACTGTTCTGAAAGAAGGCAAAAAGCTGCGTTTCTGTTTTAATGGACTCAAACGAGAGAGGGCCTTTGTGCGGGAAAAAGAGGGTACAGGTAAAGCTGCCATCTATGTTAGGCAGCGCGATCATCATATAATTGCCGCGCGGCCAAATGTGCAGGGCGTTTTTATCGAGTTGCCAGCCACCACCTGCAGCTGGCGGAATGGTTAGTTCTTTGTAGCCGTACTCCAGGTAGCTCTGGGAGTAATCGTAAAGTTCGCGTTTGTGCATTTCGCTCCGAACAGCCGAGTAAGCACCATCGGCCCCGAAGAGTATGTCTGGTTTAATGCGCTCCACTTCTTCTGTATCCCGGTTGCGCAGCTGCAGCTCATTTATCCGGACATCGAGGTGGGTGAGCTGCCGGTTAAAGTGCAGTTTCACGTTTTCTTTTTTTTCTGCCAGGTTCACCAGCGCCACTGTTAGCCCTGCCCTGGAAACCGAGTAAATAAACTGGCCTTCTTTACCATAAGGCAAGAAAGAAAGGTTTCCTTTGTCGTCGTGCATCATGCGGCCGTGCATGGGCACTGCCACCTGCCGCACCTCTTCTTCTATGCCAATGCCGCGCAAGGCACGCCAGCCTCTGTCGCTCAGAGCCAGGTTTATAGAGCGCCCGCCGTCTTCGGCGAACTGGCGCTGGTCGGGACGCCGCTCATATAAATCTATTTTGTGGCCTCGCTTCGCCAGGTATAACGAGAGCAGCGAACCAACAAGGCCGGCTCCTACAATAGCGATATTTTTTCTTTCGGTCATATGGTAAAGGGCACCAGTTGCAGGGCGTAAGGCAAAGAAGTAGCACCTCCTCCTGCGTCTGAATTATATGAAGGTTCTAGTTCCGGTTCAGAAGAGACAGGTAACGCTGTCTTCTGTTTTTTTTCATCAGAATAAACCTGTTTAGTTTGTAAAGTAACGGCTTAATTTGACAAAGGCAATTAAGAAAGCAGCGCACTTAATATACAAACCTGAATGTGAGGTTGATGCGTGGTTCTACGGCTGTTGCGGTTTTGGGGATGCTGTGTTGCCAGAAATGTTGTGTAGGCCCCTGCATGAGCAGCAAACTACCGTGTTGCAGCGTGAGGTAATGGTTCTTTTGCTCCTTATTTTGCCTTTGCCGGAAACCAAACCTACGGGTGCCGCCGAAGCTCAGGGAGGCTATGCTTGGGTTCTGCCCCAGTTCCGGCTCATTGTCGGCGTGCCAGCCCATGCTGTCGGAGCCTTGGCGGTAGTAGTTGAGCAATACGCTGTTGTAGTGGTTGCCGGTGCGCAGTTCCACAGCCTGTTTCAGCTCCAGCAGCAGCGGTAGCCAGGGTTTCGGTTCGTTTTGCAAACCAGAATAGGTGTAGCCTTTGTCTCCGTACCAGGCGGTAAGCCGCGGCATTGCCACCTGCCTGCCAAACATACGGATGTGCTCCTGCTGCCAGCCTACCTGCTGTTGCAGCTCGTTAAAATAGCGGTTGCTCTCCTCTTTACTGAAAAAAGTCGGCTCATAATAAACCTCTGCATCGGGCATGGGCAAAGGTTGCCAGGTTTCTGCTTCCATTACTGGTCTGTCTGCTTAGTATCCTCTTCTTCTTGTGCCACCTTTTTTAGCAGCCTTCTTCTCATCTTTCTTCACTTTACCCTGGAACATATCAGCTACCTGCGCAGCCGAATCTTTGAAGGGCTCCAGAATATATTTTACGCCGGTTTCCTTTAATAAGGCAGCATCGTCTGCCTGGTAACCCATCCGGAACATAGTTCCTGCTTATGCATAATACGTTTGGAGTCGCCCAGCGGAAGACGCCAAACAGCAGAGATAAGTTGTGCCGCTATGAATAGCAAGATTTAGGCCCCTGCCGGGAGCATACTCATGCAAATTATTCTAATGAAAATGGCCTTCCGATGGATTTAAGACATTTTTCAGGCCAGGCTTTGAATACTATTTTTTTGTCTGAATCAGGATTTTCAGGATTAAAGGATGCTTTCAATTTTCAAAGATCCAAAACTTCACATCTTTCAATCTTGAAGTCAGCCATTAAACAATTTAACGACCAGCAATTAACAACCAGCAATCAGATTATCCGAATGAAAATGGCCTTCCGAAGGAGTTTTGGCTTAAAACCATTCCAGGGTATGAAGACCTAAGAGTGTTTATATGGCTTACTCCTGCCCGTCGCTTTGCACGAACCTGGTGGTTGGGTAGGCGAACCGAATGTCGGGAGAGGCTAAGAATTGCATTAGCATCTCCTCCCATATTTTGTTCTCGCTTTCGCGGCGGCCATTCAGGTTGCAGAGGTAGCGAATGGTAAGTTGTATGCCGTTTTCTTTTACTTTGGAAAACACACGCGGTTTAAAGTCTTTGTAAAAAATGAGGTGGTGCTGTGCGTTTTTCCGGATTATTTCCTGTGCCCCTTCGCTTAACTGCACAGTGTGTCTGGCAGCAATTACCAGCAGTAGCTCGCGCGCTTTTTGCCAGTTGCTCTCGAATGTTACCCGCACCTGCAGTTCGTGCCACAGAAACGGGAAGGCATAGTTGTAATTGATCTGCGATTTCGTAAACACGTGGCTGTTCGGAATATGGACTACCCGCCCTGTTGCCTGCTCCGAATCGACCCACTGCCCGAGTTCGTTCAGTGTGAACTGGAAAAAAGCAATATCGATTACATCGCCGGTATGTTCGTTTATCTTTATTCGGTCGCCTACTTTAAAAGGCCGTTTCCAGATCAGGAACACCCAGCCAAACATGTTCATAATAGGGTCGCGCAGGGCCACCACCAAGCCGGCAGATAACAGCCCCAGGT
This sequence comes from Pontibacter qinzhouensis, assembly GCF_008017455.1. Lineage (GTDB taxonomy): Bacteria > Bacteroidota > Bacteroidia > Cytophagales > Hymenobacteraceae > Pontibacter > Pontibacter qinzhouensis. The sequence continues at coordinate 57,158 of NZ_VRTY01000001.1, forward strand.
ACGTAGCAATAGACTGAAAGCCATTGAACCAGATATTGGCCAGCGCCATGACACCCAGCCCGGTAACAATGTAATTTGTCGTCTTTTTCCATTGGTACAGCTTTCGGGAGTCTGTTTGCCGCCTGGATGCCACCCGCAACAGTAGCCTGCTGATAATCCAAAGCCCGACAAGCACAAATACCGACGAAATGATATCTTCCTGAATGGAAGGTGTAAGACCTAAAGCTTCTTCTATCCAATGTTGTACTCTACGCATGTATCCTGTTTTTTATCTTCTAAACCAAGTTCTTTTTATATTGAATTTTTCGCTACCTGGGTACCCGGCCATACCTCTTCTTCCGAATTTTAACGATCAGGCTACTTTAGCACGTATACTTACTTAACAACACGAAACCATGTTCAGGATACTTGTACTCTCTAATTTTTCTCAGAACGCTCATAATGCGCCAGGCGTTGCCATGTAGCTTGCTCAGCATTACGGTGGCAAAGTAATTTTTGTGCATGTTATGCCGAAACCAATAGTACCAGCTACAGCCCCACAGAGTGTTTAATGCGGAGTTTATTTAAGGAGCGGAGCAGGCTAAGTGACAGGAGAAGCTCTCTAAAGATGTGCAACAGGCTTAGAGAGCAATTGCACATCTGCCATAAAAGGCTATGTACCAGGCAAAAGTGCTGTTTACTTCGTTTATTGAATCTGTTCTGCACCTGGCAGAGCAGCGAAATGCCGATTTTATTGGTATGGGCAACACAGGCTTAACCGGCCTGCAATGCGTCATTTCCGGGAGCAATACCCAGCAAATAATTAAGAGAACAAATAAGCCTTGGCCCATTATTCCCAAAGATTTCAGGTTTAAAGGCTTTGTTACTAAACACTACCTTCGTAATCAGGCCGCAGCGCTTTGAGTACAGGTCGGGCATTAACCCGGCATTTAAGTTTGCCAGCAGCTATAGCTCTAACCTGCACTTACTGTTTATTTTACACAATACTACCAATAAACCTGAGCCTCGGACCTTCTTGCTACAGCAGCAGCTGGAGGAACGTGTGCAGGAGTTCGCTTTTGATTCTTCTTTTATTTTCAACTCCAATAAAATAAAGAAGCTGAAAGAGCATGTAGCGACAACAGCTACAGACCTGCTGCTTTTTTTCCTAAGTACGAAAAGCCTTTGGGAAGACTTGTTCACTGACAGCATTACACATGAAATGGCTTAAACGACCAGGCTCTTTTACTGGTATTGCTAAAAAACAAGAAGCAAAAGACTTAAACATGTTCCTTGCCTTTGGTAGCTTCCAGCTGCTTTATGCGCCAGGGGCTACCCACAATCCAGAGCAGATCGCCTTCCTCAAACACCAGCTCAGAGTCAGGGTTCAGTATACGCTGGCCGTTTTTCTCGATGCCCACAATCAGGCCTTTGGTTTTTTCCCGCACGCCCGACTGCCGTATGGTTTTATGCAACAGCACAGAGTCTGACGAAACCATAAGCCCTTGCAGCTTTATTTCTTCTTTTTCGAGCTCGTCGTCTGATGTTCGTGTTGCTTCTGCTTCAATAAACTCCTTAAAAGAGGCTATCTGCTCATCTGTGCCGAAGATGTAGACCTTGTCGTTTGGCAGCACCCGCTCGTGCCGGGTGGGCGCCATGAGGGTACGCTCACCACGCTCAATTACTGCCACATTTACCCCGAATTTCTCCCGAATCTGTAACTCCACCAACGTTCGCCCCACTACCACCGATGTGGCCGGTACCTCAAAGCTGGTCAGGTGCACATTCCAGGGGGTAAGGGTATGATGCAACTTTCTCGCTTCGCTACGCTCGCGCTCGTTCAGGTTCGACATAAACCTGTTCTCTATTTTGATGTAAAAGCTCTGGATTCTTTTTGAAAAAACACCCATGAGTGCAATAATAACCAACCCCACCAGAATAGCCACCTGCACCGAAAAGAACTGGTGCAGCAGAAACCCGATATACAAAATAGCAATAACTATTCTGGCAAACTCCAGCACTATAATCAGGCTGCGGTAATTTCGGTTGGCCCAGATGCGGCCCTGCGCCTCTTCCTGCGGGTGGTGCACAGCCAGCGCCCATAAAAAAGGAGCCATAGACACAAGTGTAATGGCAGTAGTCACCAGGTCGCCCATGTTCCCGTTCATAAAAGTTTCTGAGATAAACGGATTCAGGTATTGCGCTGAGAGCAAGACAATAGCAATAATAATAACAGAGTACACCACCAGGTTAATGGCATAAGACCGTAGCACCAGTTTCCAGTCGCTGGTGGTGTTTATGGTTTGGGCGCCGGAGCTGTATTCGTTGAGAGAGGCAATCCATCTAGCTGGCAGCACAGCCTCCACCGACCGGTAAAGTGGCTCCGAAAACCGGATCATGTAAGGCGTAGTAAACGTGGTGATAGCCGAAACCGCCACTGCCACCGGGTACAGAAAATCGCTGGTCACGTTCAGGGTAAGACCCAGTGTGGCTATAATAAACGAGAACTCCCCAATCTGCGACACGCTCATGCCCGACTGAATAGAAGTTTTTAAGCCCTGTCCTGCAATAAGTCCGCCGCCTGCAATGCTGAGGAACTTGCCAACCAGCGTTACCACTGTAATAATGGCAATAGGTCCGGCATAGGTCACGATCATGGCAGGGTCTATCAGAATACCCACCGATACGAAGAAGATGGCTCCGAACAGATCTTTAACGGATGTTATCAGGTGTTCAATTTTCTCGGCTTTGGTTGTTTCTGCCAGAATAGACCCCATAATAAAGGCCCCCAGTGCAGGCGAAAAGCCAACCTGGGCAGCCAGTATAACCATCAGCAGGCAAAGCGCGATCGACACGATCAGGAGTGTTTCGTCGTTCATGAGCTTGCTGGCCCTTTTCAGGAAAGTCGGAATCAGGAAAATACCAGCCAGAAACCACACAATCAGGAAGAAGGCCAGTTTAAGCACGGCAGCCAGCATTTCGGAGCCCGCAAACTGCTGGCTCACGGCCAGCGTCGAGAGCAGCACCATCAGCAAAATAGCCACCAGGTCCTCCACAATGAGCACGCCAAACACCAGGCCCGCAAACCGTTGCGACTTTACGCCCAGTTCATCAAACGCCCTGATGATAATGGTGGTAGAGGAGATAGAGAGAATGCCACCCAGGAAGATGCTATCCATAGTAGACCAGCCCATTAGTTTGCCGGCCAGGTAGCCCAATAAGAGCATTACCACCACCTCCACGAGCGCCATAATAGAGGAGGCTCCTCCTACTTTTACCAGCTTTTTAAAACTGAACTCCAGGCCCAGGCTGAACAGTAGAAATATAACGCCTATTTCGGCCCATATATTTATGTTCTCAATTTCGATGATGGATGGGAAAAGAGCTATATGAGGACCGACCAGAATACCTGCAATAATATACCCCAACACCAGCGGCTGCTTAAGTTTCTTAAAAAGCAGCGTCATAATACCGGCAGCTCCGAGTATTAAGCCAAGATCTGTAACCAAGTGTGGTAAATGTGCCATCTACTATTTTATAATTAACTTCTTTAATATTTATAAAAAACCGCTGGAGCCAGGTTTGCCCCACCTACAAGTTAGCGAAAAATTATAGGTGTAGCTCCCTGAAGCCAAAATACCTCCGGAATGCCATTTTTATTCTAATCATTCGGTTTATGGCTACCCTTGTACGCATGGTGCCTGACATACTGGCCCGGCAATTTTTAAAACCATTTCTTAAACGAGAACAAAGCAGAGAGATTTGCCAATCATCTGCATTTATGCCATAATTTTTTACTCGATGCACAGCCTATGGCAGGTGCATTGTGCAAAACAGCAACAGGCCGTAAACAAGCACTGCTTTTAATCTGCTCTTTTCATCAGTGTTCCAAAACAGGCTGACTTTCGGAAAGAACATACCTGCCAAAATTCCTAGAACAGTAAAACTGTCTTAACAAATCAGCAACTCCCAACTAAAAAACTGATGAAAGTGCTTCTAAATGGGCCATTGCAGTACCTTTTCCATTATTTCTAATTTGGCGAAACTCCTAAGAGAGCCAGAAGATCCGGGCTGAGAAATTCATCATCTTGCTAGGGTAAAATTTCTGACAGAGCAGGCAGCACAACAGCCTCCCGCCTTACAGGAAATACATTGTAAAAGAGGGGTGCGGGAGCATGCGTTTTCTTTGCAGCCAGCTCTGCAAACCTGTTTAAATCAGGTGAAAACAGTCATAAAAAGACCTATGCCATACCAGTATCGATATGTTACAGCTTGGCCAGGATCAGCAGGAAGAGGATGTGTATTAGGGAGCGTTGGGCAGTACAGCAACTGCCAGTAGCTGTTGCAGGAGAATTGCGCCTGCTGTGGTTACAGGGCAATCAGCAATAATTTGTGCTACAGGAAAAGCACAGGCAGTCGGCAGCAATGGGTTATGCAGCGCCTGTTGCAGGTTTACAACAATAGCAGAAGAGGTTTTGGCATCGAGAAACACCTGTACCGCCTGCTCTGTAACAGTGGTTTTACCTGAGTATTCGGCTCTTAGGCTGTGGGTAGTACTGGCAACTGCACCTTTAACCAGAAAACGGTATACTTCTACCTCCTGCCCTGGCAAGGTAAACGCCCAGAGCAGCATAACCGCCATTAAGGGGTAACGCAAAAAGTAGCTTATGTTCTTCAGGTTTAGCATCTCTAACCGCGAATTTAGCTTTTTTTGCGCCAAAAAGAAAGCCGTGCTTTTAATTTAGCATACATACTTGCACAGGTCTATAGGCCTAATGCCTGGTTAACTTTTACCAGTTCTTCTTCGTCGTCTACCATTACCAGCAGTTTATCGTCCTCTTCCAACACAGTAGCACCGTTGGGCGTCACAAACTTGCCACCTCTGTCTATTAACACAATAAGCGAGGTTTTCGGAAACTGCAGTTCTACAATAGATTTTCCAATTGCCGTACTTTGGCTTTGCAGTACCAGTTCCACCAGCGCATTTTTGGCATCGTAGCCCATCTCCTCCCCCAACCGGATTCTCTTAGGCCGTGTATCATGCTCACTCAGGTTGAGCCATCGGGCTACTACTGACAGGGTGGTACCCTGCAACATAACAGAGGTAAGCACAATAAAAAATACGATATTAAAAATCATATCAGACTTTTCGACACCAGCCAACAAGGGGTAAGTTGCAAACACAATAGGCACAGCTCCTCTTAGGCCAACCCAGGATATATACAATTTCTCTTTGTTCGAAGACTTTGAAAAAGCAAGACCAATGTAGACACTTATCGGGCGGGCCACTAATATAAGAAACATAGATATAAGTACTCCTGTGCCTATTACTGGTATTATCTGCGACGGAAAAACCAGCAACCCCAGCGTGAGGAACATCAGAATCTGCATGAGCCAGGCCACTCCGTCGTAAAATTTAATTAAACTGCCTTTGTGTATGAAGTTCTTATTGCCAAGGATTACACCCGCCACATAAACCGCCAGAAAGCCATTACCGCTAATAAGATTGGTGAAGGCATACGTAAAAATAACCATCCCTAGAGTTAGAGCAGGGTATAGCCCATCTTGCTCTAATTTGATATTATTAATAACCCACGCCATAACCCGCCCCATTACCACGCCCATTACAGCGCCAATACTCATCTGAAGAAAAAACATGGGCACCAACTGCAGAATGCCAGCCTCTTCCTGGTTCATTACCAAGTATGTAAGGCTAACAGTAAGAAAGTACGCCATGGGGTCGTTACTGCCCGACTCCAGTTCCAGGGTAGGGCGCAGGTTGTTCTTTAGTCCGATGTTTTTGGAACGAAGAATAGAGAATACCGCAGCCGCATCGGTCGAGGAAACAATAGATCCCAGTAGCAAGCCCTCCAGCAATGTAAAGTCCGCGACTAAGGAAACAAATGTACCGAGCAGCATCGCCGTAATAAAAACCCCCAGCGTAGAAAGCGACACGCCACGCCACAGCACAGGCTTTATGCTCTCCCAGCGCGTATCCAAACCACCTGAGAAAAGGATCAGAGTTAGTGCGATGGACCCGATAGATTGTGCTGAGAGAGGGTCGTTAAAATGAACGCGGCCAATCCCTTCTGAACCAGCCAGCATGCCCACTCCCAGAAACAGGATCAGGGCAGGAATGCCAAACCTTCCCAAACTTTTACTAATTACTATACTGATAAGCAGTAAGGTTGAGGCTCCAAGTAATATGTCTTCGATCGTAAAATTCATCTGCTGCTGTTTTTCATCATAAATTTAATTCACAAAAGTTCATATTATTTAAATTATTCTAATAAAAATGTCCTTCCGAAGATAAAAAGTCCTTTTAGCCCTCAGGGTTGCACAGGGCTGGTATCTGCCTTACAGCTTTCCGGTTAGGCAAACGCGCAACACTTCGGCAAAACGGTATACTTCTTCAAAGCTATTGTACAGGGGCGTGGGTGCCACCCTGATAACGTTGGGCTCGCGGTAATCGACAATAATGCCCGCTTCCATCAGCAGGTCGAAAAGCTGGCGGGCGTTCTGCTTCACCAGCAACGAAAGCTGGCAGCCACGTGCCTGCGGGTCGCGGGGCGTAATTACCTCCAGCTGGCTTTTGTCTGCTCCTATCTCATCTATCAGAAACTCCAGGAAACCGGTTAGTTGCTCGCTCTTCGCCCGCAACTGCTCCATACCGGCTTCATCGAATAACTCCAGCGCGGCACGATGCACAGCCATGGGCAGAATCTGGGCGTTGCTTAGTTGCCAGCCAGCCGCACCAGGCATGGGTATAAAGCCCTTCTTCATCTGGAACCGCTCTTTTACCTCGTGGCCCCACCAACCGGCAAAGCGCGGCAGGGCAGCGTTGTGGGCGTGGCGCTCGTGCACAAATACGCCGGAGGTGCCGCCGGGGCCGGAGTTCATGTATTTGTAGGTGCACCACACGGCAAAATCTACGTTCCAGTCGTGGAGGTGCAGCAGCACGTTACCGGCAGCGTGTGCCAGGTCGAAGCCTACAAAGGCACCTGCCGCCTGGCCTGCTTTGGTAATAGCCTCCATATCGAACACCTGGCCGGTATAGTAGTTAATGCCGCCCATCATTACCAGCGCCAGTTCCTCTTTGTGAGCTTCTATACTTGCCAGAATATCTTCGGTTCGCAGCGTGTGCTCACCCTCCCGCGGAAACAGCTCCACCACTGCCTCATCGGGGTTATAGCCATGGAACCTTGCCTGCGACTCCAGCGCATACTGGTCCGATGGGAAAGCACCACCTTCGGTTATAATTTTGAAGCGCTTGCCCTGCGGCCGGTAAAACGATACCAGCATGAGGTGCAGGTTTACGGTGAGCTGGTTCATAACTACCACCTCCAGCGGCCTGGCTCCTACTACACGGGCTGTTGCCTCTGTCAGCAGCTCGTGGTAGTGCAGCCAGGGTGTGTCGGTTTTAAAATGGCCTTCAACGGCAAAATCGGCCCAGTTCTGCATTTCGTGGTCGAGGTAAGCCTGCGCCGATTTTGGCTGAAGCCCCAGGGAATTGCCGCAAAAGTAAATCGCGTCCTGCTTGTTTAGTTGAGGCGCGTAGAAACGATCCTTTAAATGCCGGAGCGGGTCTTTCTGGTCCTGTTCCTGCGCAAAGGCAAGGGTATTGCTGTAGTTCATGCGGTTGTAGCTGTGGTAGTAGGTTTGTTTTGCAAGTAGTGTTTAGTACTCTTTTCGGCTAATATAGTTAATTGTGGTGGTTTAGCAGAGGCTGATCGTGTGTCTCAAACTAATGATTGGCCCTTACCCGGTAGTTTACAGGATGAACAGCATACGGTAAATCTTTAAATTAAAGAGTCAACCATTTAGCCATTAAACAATTTAACAATCAACAACTAACAATTAAATTTTTCTAATGAAAATGGCCTTCCGAAGGTATTTTGCTAAAAGGAGGTCAAGGGTATAAGGACGAAAACTATCTTCTTGCTGAGCTGGTGCTGGCTTTCACGAACTGCTCTTTCTGCAGGTTAAGCCACTCCAGTGCCGTGCCGTGCAGCAGGCGTTCTTTCTCAGCAGCATCGTATGCCATCGACTCGATGAGTTTGCCAGGTGCTGCCTCTCCAAGCGGAAAAGGGTAATCGGAGCCGAGGGCGATACTGTTGGAGCCGAGGGTTTGCACCAGGTAGTCGAGGGCCAGCGGGTCGTGCACCAGCGAGTCTACGTAAAAGCGGCCCAGGTACGATCGTGGGTTCACGTTGTTGTCTACGGCACAAAGGTCGGGGCGCACCTCGAAGCCATGCGCAATACGGCCAATGGTAGCCGGAAAAGAACCTCCACCGTGCGCAAAAGCCACCCGCAGCTTTGGCAGCCGCTCCAGCACACCGCTAAATATGAGGGAGCAAATGGCCATGGTGGTTTCGGCGGGCATGCCTACCAGCCAGGGCAGCCAGTACTTGGTCATGCGTTTTTTGCCGAGCATATCCCAGGGGTGCACAAAAATGGCGGCCCCCAGTTCTTCTGCCGCCTGAAAAACAGGAAAAAGCTCAGGTGCATCTAAGTTAAACTCGTTCACATGCGTGCCGATCTGGATACCGGCCATGCCCAATTCCTTCATGCTGCGCTCCAGCTCCTTTATGGCCAGGTCGGCATCCTGCATGGGCAAGGTGCTCAGGCCCACAAAACGGTCGGGGTAATCGGCTACCACACCGGCAATGTGGTCGTTCAGCATCCGCGACAGGTCGTAGGTGTGTTCCGGTTTGGCCCAGTAGTTAAACATGACCGGCACCGTAGACAGCACCTGCACCCCCACCTTTGTACCGTTGCAATCGTGCAGGCGCACAGTTGGATCCCAGCTGTTGTCCTGAATTTCGCGGAAGAACTTGCCATCCATCATCATGCGGGCGCAGCAGGGCTTGTGGTGCTCCAGCCGCACAAAACCGCCATAGCCATAGCGCTCCCGCAAATTCGGCCACGTTTTGGGCAGGATATGCGTGTGTATGTCGATCTTCAACAGATCGGCAGGAGGCAGTATAGAAGGCGTTTGTTTTGGCATGTTGGAGTAAAAGGAAGTGGCGGAGCTAGTATATACGAGCGGTACCTACTGAAGCAACAATTAATTATGGCGCGAGCGTCCTCGCTCGTGTCTACTATTCTGAGGCTTCCGCCCGAACTATGGCTTTACTTTCATGCGGCCAGAGGCCCCGAAATAAGCATCACGAGCGAAGACGCTCGCGCTAGAAATACTTTTGACTAACGTAAAACCAAATTATTCTAATCAAAAAGCCCTTCCAAAGCTTAAACAGATCAAAAGGGGTCAAGGGTTTAGGCAGGTTTGGAAGGTGGTGCCATAACCTCGCCGCAGTTTTTGCAGGTGCGGCGTTCTTCGTTTTCCCAGAAATTGTTCATAATTACAGGCAGCTGCCCCACTATGTCGGTTACGTCGGCATATTCTTCGTAAAGTTTGGTGCCGCAGTTCTCGCAGAACCACAGAAAACCATCTTGCTCGCCTGCCTTGCGGTAGCGCTCTATTACCAGGCCAATGGTGTTGGCGGGGCGGCGCGGCGAGTGTGGCACTTTGGGCGGCAGCAAAAATATCTCGCCCTCCTTTATCGGGATATCCACAGGTTTGCCGTCTTCAATAATCTTGAGTACAATGTCGCCTTCCAGCTGGTAAAAAAACTCCTCGCCTTCGTCGTAGTGGTAGTCTTTGCGGGCGTTGGGGCCGCCTACCACCATCACAATAAAATCGTCGTTGGCTTTAAAAACCTGCTGGTTTCCTACAGGTGGTTTCAGCAGGTGCCGGTGGTCTTCTATCCATTGCTTAAAGTTGAAAGGTTTTGCTACAGCCATTTTCTCTTCTTGTTTTTGATGATAACCCAAGTTACGAAAAAGCGGCAGAAACAGGCAAAAGGCTCCTCCAGGTAACCAAGATTATCTGAACAAATAACACTTGCCAGGGCAGCACCTGTGGCTCCTGAAAATCTTTTAAACTCAGGACCCGATTAAAAGTATATAAGCAGAACAGCCAGGCAGCCAGTTTTCCGGATCACACGCTATCTTAGTAAAAAAGTACCGTGTGTGCAGGCCCTGCTACTTGTACCCAACAATCATGAAACACGCTTTACAGGCCACCCTACTTTTTATTTGCGCACTCAATATCTTCTCCTGCCGAAGCAGCAAAATATACTATGGCCCCGAAGCCGGCAACTGGCAGGAACAGCAGCTACCCGATACCGCTGAGCTGGCTTACACGGTGTATTTGCTGGGCGATGCCGGCGCTCCCAAACCAGAGGAACCCACATTTAAACTACTCAAGTCGCAGCTGGACCGTGACCCGAACAGCACGCTGGTAGTGCTTGGTGATAACCTCTACCACAACGGTCTTTCAGAAGAAGGTGCGGCTGGCAGAGACGTGCAGGAGCAACGCCTCGACGACCAGATAAACCTGGCAGCTGATTACCAGGGCCAGGTGTTTTTTGTACCCGGCAACCACGACTGGGATTATATGGGCCCCAAAGGTCTGGAGAAAATTAACAGGCAGGAGCAGTACGTGGAGCAGAAGCTGAACCGTGGCAACACCTTTGTACCCGACAATGGCTGCCCCGGCCCCTTTACCGCTACCCTGCACAACGATGTGGTGTTTATTGGCTTCGACTCGCAGTGGTGGCTGCACCGGCACGAAAAACCTTACGGCCCCAACAGCGGCTGCCAGGCCACCAACGAAACAGAAATGCTGCAGAAAATAGAGCAGATACTGGAGCAGAGCAAAGGCAAGCACGTGGTGGTATCGGCGCACCATCCGTTTTTCAGTAACAGCAACCACGGCGGCTACTATTCTATTCTGGACCACCTGTTCCCGCTCCGGCTCATCCGCGATGGCCTGTACATACCCCTGCCGGTTATTGGTTCGCTTTATCCTTTCTTCCGGAAGTTTGGAGGTGTAGACCAGGATATTCCGCACTTCCGGTACCAACAGCTCATTAACGAGCTTACCCGCATCTTTACCCGCTACGACAATATTATTTACACGGCCGGCCACGACCACAACCTGCAACTGCACCGCACCGATCGGTTTGTGCACATCATCAGCGGGTCGGGCTGCAAATCGAACCATACCGAAAGAGGCAACAACGCTACCTTTGTGCACAACGAGAAAGGCTTTGTAAAGCTGCTTTACTACAGCAACGGCGATGCCTGGACCGAGTTCTGGACTCCTGAAGGTGACGGTACAACCGGCCAGGTTAATTATCGTGAAAAGCTCTACAACAGGAAGTTTGCAGACGCAACTACTGTTTGCCCCGACACCCTATTGGCCGACAGCCACACCACCCTTACCCCCAGCCCCAACGGGCTGGACAAGCACCCGCTGGCCGGGCTACTGCTCCGTCGCCATTACAAACAGGAATGGAACACGCCAGTGCAGGTACCCCTGCTGAACCTGGGCAGTCCGGAGCACAAACTGGCACCTTATGGCGTCAGCACAAACCAGGATAAGTACCTGCTCCGGCTGCAGAACACCAATGGGTTTGAGTTCAGCTTCAGGCCCCTGCTCCGAAACTCGCTCCTGACGGTGCCCATGCGCTACCGGCACGCGGGCTCCATAGAACAGCTCCGCGATACCTGGCTCCCCTCGCAGCACCCTTACGCGCCGCTTGTAGTCAGCCACCTCGAAAAAGCAGCCTGCATTCTCACCACCTCTCCAACGCTCTATTTTTTGTCGGAAGAGGCATGCCTGGGGCTATACCAGGAGCAGTTCAAAAATAAACTCGGCTACCTGGAACCAGATGCAGAAGATTACCATGCGGAGTTGCTTTCTGATAAACCTTCTCCTCCGGTGCTTAGTTACAACAGCTTATTGCTGGAACTGGAGCGCAACCACCAACACGTTATAGATGCCAGAGCCTTCGCTAAAGTCCGCCTCCTCGACATGCTTGTTGGCGACTGGGACAGGCACGAGGCGCAGTACGACTGGGCACAGACAAGGCAAAACGAGCATATTGTGTACCTGCCTATTCCGGAAGACCGCGATAATGCCTTTTTTTACTTTAACGGGCTTGTGCCTTGGCTGGCAAGCCGGGCATGGGGGGTACGGGAGCTGCAGCATTTCAGCTACAACATCACGCGCCTCAAAGACCTGAACAACGAAGCCCGTAACCTGGACCGGCGCTTGCTCGGGAGCCTGACTCCTGCCGATTGGGTAGCCATTGCCGATTCTTTGCAGCAAGCGCTCACCGACCAGGTACTGGATTCGGCGGTGCGCCAGATGCCACCGGAAGTATACCATTTTCATGGAAATGAGATAGCCGCCAAGTTAAAGTCGCGGCGCATGCAGCTGCAGGAGGTAGCGCAAAAATACGCGCACCTGCTCTCCCGGTATGTAGATGTGTACGGCAGCGAACAGCAGGAGCGGTTTGAGGTAGTACGGCAGCAGAATGGTACGACCCAAGTACGTGTTTACGCCATCGGCAACACTCCCGACTCACTGCTTTACAGCCGCACCTTCTCTCCTTCCGAAACAAAAGAAGTGCGCCTGTATGGCCTGGGCGGTCAGGACCAGTACCACATCAGCGGTAGCAAACCAGCTAAAAAAGACATTCTTGTTCGCATTATCGGGCACAGAGGACATGGCCGCTACCAGAACACCTACTCCGGCGATACACTGGCTGCTCCACATGTAGAACTTTATAATGTTCATAACCCTAACAACGATGCTCTTTTAGTAGACAACACAACCGAAACAGAGGCCGACTTTACATCTGGCGAACTCATTAACAGCCCTGCTTCCGACAGGTTTTTCTACACGCATTTCGGCCCCGGCATGAGTTTGCTGTACAACCAGGCCGATGGTGTAGTGGTGGGGGCTGGTGTGCAGTATCGTTCCTACAAATTCAGGAGCAACCCTTACGGCTCGCGGCATACGTTTCTTTATCAGCGGGCGCTCTCCACGGGCATGGCCCGCCTGTTTTACGAAAGTGAGCTGAAGAACTTTGCTTATGACCTGGACCTTATTAACAAGGCCTGGGCCTACGCCCCCTATTACAGCATGGGGTTTAGTGGCTATGGCAACAATCCTGCCCCCGCCGATGCCCCTGATCTGGTGCAGCAGGTAGAGTTCCGGACGGTGCATTTATCGAGCGCCCTGCAAAAGCCTTTTGGTTCTTTCTTTGCAGTTGGTGCAGGTCCTCTGTACGAATATTACCATCTGAGTGAGCGCCGCAACAGCTGGGTAGCAGACTATTTGCCGGAGCAAGACACCAAGCTTTTTGGCCATAAGCATTACTTTGGTGCCAGCGCCTTTTTTAAAACCAGCGTAAAAGACAACGACAACAACCCGATGCGCGGGTTGGTTATAAACCTGGAGGCAAACTGGCTGCAGGGGCTGCACAGGGGCGTCGGGCGCTATAGCCGTTACCAATACGAAGTGCGGTACTACATGAGCCCGAGCCTGCCGTTTCAGGTAACTTTTGCCGGCAGGTTAGGTGGCGTGGTTAACACCGGAAAATACAGCTTTTACCAGGGCAGCATGCTGGGCGGAGGCATACTGCCAGACTTCAGTCAGAACCTGCGCGGCTTTTACCGATCCAGGTTCATTGGCGACAGGAGCCTTTATACGAACCTCGAAATGCGAGTCTCCTTGTTCAATTACCGGTTATACCTTTTCCCTGGCAAAATAGGTGTGCTTGGCCTTTACGACAATGGCCGCGTCTGGACCCGCACCAACCATACCGGTGGCTGGCACAGCGCCTATGGCGGGGGCATTTGGATGTCGCTTTTTAACCGCATTGTACTTTCTGGCACTGTCGCTCATTCTGACCAAGGTTCCTTCATCAATATACAGCATGGGTTCTACTTCTAATATCCCTGCAGAAAAAATCCTCAATTAAATGAGCAGAGTGAGCTGTACCAGTACTTACGAATTTATATACACAGAGCTTTAAAAGCACCTCCGCTTCAGCAGATATATCTTGTGTAGTAACATAGAATAGATGATACAATTATTAACAGCGGAAATATTTCATCATCTAAGAATTTAACAACTTTAAAAAACGCTTTATATAGGATTTTTTATATTAAAATGATTTCTATAATATTTTAAATTTTTTGAATTTAATATAAATTTAATACGTAACTCATAAGGTTTAAATCATCCAATATCAGCTTAACAAAACAGCCACCACACGCCAAAATAGCACATTTTAAGTAATTTTCTTCGTCCAGGCAACAGCTACTCCTTCTTTTTTTTCATACAGGAATGTTTCTATTTAAAATAATAGTATAATTTTGAACTTATTACTTTAAATTAAACTTAACCCAACAAGTTTTATCTTGTTATACTTCAACAGAATTTCAACCGTTTCCGATTCCAAATCAACCTCAAACAAACTTAATGTATGATTAGAATTCTACACTTCCTGTTTTTAGGTTTACTGCTGCTGCCTCTTACATTGCTAGGAGAAGGTTCTAAACAACTGACGCCTAACTTAAATTCGCTGGCTCTTACCAACCCTGGCAACGACAGAGCTGGCTATCTGGCGCATGATGCGAACTTCCCGAGTGCATCAGGAGTAGGTATTACCTCACTTAGCTTCCTAAAACCAGCCGGTTTTAGCCGAAATGGCGCCACCTATTCCAGAGATCACCGGCTTTACATTCGGGTAAAAAATGGAGAGAGAATGTATTATGGCGTACGTCGTGCCATTCACGATCAGACATCTGCCAACCAGGCTAATTTAACTATTACTCTACGCCGTACGAATGCTGCTACGGGTGTAGATGATCCTAACTATTCTTACTCGGTTACCCTGAATGCCAATATTAATTCTACCAGAGCCATGCTTTTGCTAACAAACCAGGCTGGTGTTATTAATACGCCTGCACTGGCTTTAGCTGGTCCTACCCGCCCGGCTATAGGCCAAGCTTCGGCAGTATCTGGCTATAATCCATTGATGATCAATAATAACACAGGTACAGACTACGATTATTATGTGGAGTTTACACAGGCAGGAGAATCTACCTGGACAGACGATGGCCGCCGTTTCTCGGTGTATGACCTTTGGGATTTTACAGTAATAGAAAACTCGACAGGTGCTGAACGACAAGGCCGTATGCGGAGTAAATTGTGGTCTTTTTCTGCTGGTGGAGCAGATAACGTGTTTTCAAAAGACTTCAACATGTTTCCGCTTATTCCGAGCGAGAACCAGACAAACAGTTATTTTGTAAAAAAGATCGAACTAGCTGGCATTGCCCCACAGAACTTTTTCAGGTTTGTGACCAACCGCTTCGGCTCTAATTCAAGTACGGGATCTACGTTTGCAGAAAGACGAAAAAGCCAGACCGGTGCTACCGATTACCCTGAGTTTTTCAACTTTGTAAACGACCCTGACCCTAGTATCTAGCCCAGTGCTACTGCACCAACCTTTTCGGTAACGCAGGTAAACAGCTGTAACACCGCTACAGGAGGTGGTAAAGCTACCTTTACTGTTAACAGCAGCGAGAACAGTACCTTCCTGGTATATATTGAGCGTAACGGCACCGCAGGCTACCAAGCCAACACAGCTGATGTGCTAATCGAATCGTCAGGATCGAGCGGCAGCAGAACAGTTGAATGGAGTGGCTTAGATGGTTTGGGCAACAGAGTCCCTACCAACACAACTTTAACGTACAACTTTAAAAATGCCTCTGCCCCAATCAACTTCCCGATGTGGGATGCCGAGTGGAACGATGGCTTCAGAGTGGCTGATGTAAGGCCGCTGCCCAGTTCAGGCTACACTTCTGAACTGTACTGGGACCACACCAACCTGCCTACTTCTGCCTTTCCTACACCACAAAGCAACTTGTTTGGCTCGGCTCCAACCAGTACCAATACAACAGGCATAAACCCTTGGGGCTCATCCTCTAGCTTTGCCGGCGACCTTAGAACCGTAAACACCTGGACCTACGGCTTTACCAATGTGCAAAACACCACCAGCACCTTCACTTATGATTGTAGTGCCGACGTAGGTGTGACCAACGTAGCTTCTGCTGGCCCTTATACCGTAGGCAAACCATTTACCTACACGGTTACAGTCACCAACAACGGCCCTATAGTGGCTACCAATGTGAGAGTAACAGATTTGCTCGATCCTAATCAGTTAAACTTTATAAGTTCTTCTGTTGGCTCGGCTTATAATGTGAATACTGGTGTCTGGACTGTGGGTTCTCTGGCAGTTGGCGCCACGCAAACCATGACCATTACAGCCAGCCCGCGTGTAACAGGCACTATTTCTACCACTGCCACGCAAACGCACACAGAACCCGACAATGTGACAAGCAATAATAGCGCCACGGCCACTATTACCGTTGTGCCAGCTGCCGACATAGAGGTCAGGAATACCGCCAGTGGAACCACCTTTAACAATGGTGACCTGGTGACCTACACCGTTACAGCACGCAACCTTGGCCCCAATGCAGCTACAGGCGTTGTGGTAACAGACAGGCTTCCGGCTGGTTTAACCCTGGAAGGTGCAGTACCTGCCGGTTACGATGCGGCCACCGGTAACTGGACCGTTGGAAACCTGGCCGTAAACGAAACGAAAACCTTAACCCTGACAGCCAGGATTTCTACTTTGGGTTCTATTACCACCACCGCTACACTAGGCAGCCGAGCTAATCATCAACTTGATGAAAACGCAAATAATAACACAGCTTCCAATACGATTACGGTTACGCCATCGGCTGATGTGGCGGTGACCAATGTAGTCTCCAATGCTACCCCAAACCAGAATGGTAGCATTACCTACACCATACAGGCAACGAACAATGGCCCTAACAATGCCACAAATGTTATTCTAAGTGGAGCCTTACCTGCAGGTCTTAACTTTACAGGCTTTACAGCATCGCTTGGAACAGTGACTTTAGCAGGCAGCACAGGAACCTGGACAGTTGGTACCATCCAACCGAACACTACACAAACCCTTACTTTAACAGCAACTCCAACTGCGACAGGAGTCATAAACCTAACACTTGCCCAAACTCATACTGAGTTCGATAATAACGCAGCCAATAACTCGGCTACCAGCACCATTACTGTAGGCGCCACAGCCGATGTAGCTGTTACAAACACAGTTTCTGCTCCGGCCGATTTAGAAGATGGTTATACAACAAATGAAACGGTTACCTACACAGTAGAAGTAAAAAACAATGGTCCAAGTGCAGCCACCAATGTGGTGGTAACAGATAAACTTCCTGCTAACCTCACATTCCTGGAAAGTACAGCAACGACAGGCTCATATGTAGCAGCTTCTGGCATCTGGACTGTAGGTACCTTAGCCAATGGAGCCTCAGCTACCCTAACTATAAAAGCTACTATAAATGAAAGTGCGGTAATTACAACTACTGCTACACAAACGCATACAGAATTCGACAACGTTGCCGGTAACAACAGCGCCTCCAACACCATTACATCAGGTTCTGGCGTCATCACAGCCGATATTGCAGTAACTGTTTCTACACCACAAACAAACTACTACACCGGCAACGAGGTACCTTTCCGTGTTTTAATTACCAACAATGGCCCGGATGCTGCTACCAATGTTAACATTATGGCTGCACTTCCGGCTGGCATGACCTTCGTTAGCGCAGATCCAAGAGGAGGAACTTATTCAAATACAAACAATACCTGGACCATACCTGCACTAGCTTCAGGAGCCTATACAGAACTATTCCTGATTGGCAAGCCAGCCCCAGACACCAGTGTACCTGGTGCAAAAACGTATAACTTTACAGCTACTGCTTCGGGAACACCGGCTCAGGCCGACAGCAACCCGAACAACAACACGGCTACTACCTCCATTACGGTTAATAAGCAGGTAGATGTAGCTACTACTGTAACCGTTACCAGCAACGATCCGGAAGGTAATTTTTACCACAATGTAACGGAGGCTACCTTCAGAATGACCGTTACGAACAACGGTCCGGATGTAGTGACGAACCTGAAAGGGATGGATACCCGAACCGGTACTCTTAACTTTATCCTGCCAAGCCTCACCACCTCCCCCGGCACTACCTACTCTGTTGCAACCGGTATATGGGATGTAGGCACCCTGGCTCCGGGCGAGTCTGCTTATCTTGAAATTACCGGTGTACCCAACAGAACAGGCCGCTTAAACCTGGGAGGTGGTGTAACAGAGAAAGACCAGACTGATTTAAATCAGGCAAATAATACCGCTGTAGCTTTACTGAATGTGCTACCTGTTGCCGACCTGGCCATTACCAACACAGCCTCTTCTGCAACGTTTAACAACGGAGAAGAAGTAAGCTTTACAGTAGTCCTTCAAAATAATGGCCCCGATGCGGCTTCAGGTGTGGTGATTGCAGATGTGCTGCCGGACGGCTTAACTTTTGTGCGTGCCACTGCTACCGCTGGTGCTTATGATGCGACAACCGGCCTCTGGACCCTCGGCACCGATGTACTGCCTGGCGAGGCTAATGCCCAGACGCTCGTGCTAACGGTAAGGCCACAGGCTGCTGCCTCGTACACTACCACTGCCACTGTTCAGTCTTCCGAGCAGTACGATAACAATGCCAGCAACAATAGCCAGTCAGCCACCATTCAGGGAACTGCGAGTGCCGATATTGCCGTAGGCAGCTCTGTAGTTAGCGGTCCGTATTATGTTGGTGGCCAATATCAGGTTACCATTACGGCCAGCAATATTGGTCCCGACCCCGCCACAGGTGTTGTTATAGCAGCAGGCGTTGCTCCTGGTTTAATACTGGTTCCTGGCAGCGGCAGGCCTAGCAAAGGCACCATCGATCCGGCTACAGGCCTCTGGACAGTTGGAAATTTAGGAGTAAATGAAACAGATACGCTTACTTTGCTGGCCCAGCCAACCCGCTTAGGTGAATTGAACAGCATCGGCTATAAATATGCCGCCAATGAGTTCGATTCGAATGGTGGAAACGATAACATAAACCCAACCGGCAACAACATTACCTATATCTTTATAACAGCTGTAGACCGACCTGTAACTTACGAAGTAGTACGTCCTGTTATTCATATGTTCTCGGTAAGAGTAGGTTATAACATTGCTGAAGTAACCGACCCGGATGGTCCTATTGTAAGTGCAAAGGTAGTGGAAGGCACTTTACCCGCAGGTATTCGTTTGTTGAGCAACGGTGAATTAGAGGTAGAAAGGCGTACACTACTTGTACCCGGCACCTATACTTTGTCTATTGCAACAACCGATGCCAATGGCAGTGTTGATACAAGCCAGGTTTCCTTTACCATCTCTGACGATTTTGATGGAGACGGTGTACCTGACGCACAGGATATAGACAGAAACAACGACGGCCTCGTTGACAACATGCTGGGTGGCATCGATCCTTTGGCAGATGAAGACGGAGACGGAATACCCAACTTCCTCGATACTGACTTCGTGCACCCTCTATACGGTGCCTTCCGCGACAGGAACAGCGATGGTATAAACGATATTTTCGATATGGACCTCGACGGGCAAATTATCGGCTTCGACATAGATGAGGACGGAGACGGCATTGTAAACGCAGTAGAGGCAAACAGAGGTGTTGTACCAACTGCTGCTGGCTACGATGCTATCAGAGGCATATTTACAGGTGCTGTAGCAGCAAACGGTATGCCGGTAGCTGCTACAGCTGCTAATCTTCCTAACCCTGATACAGACGGAGACGGAAAACCTGATTACCAGGATGTGGACTCTGACAATGACGGCATACTCGACAACATTGAAGCACAGACAACTGCTGGTTACATTAACAGCTTAGGCACAGACAGCAACCTGAACGGCCTTAGAGATGGCTACGACCCAGCTGTGGGTGGTGTTGCCATAGTGCCAATAGACACCGATGGCGATGGCATACCTGATTACCTGGACCTGGATAGTGACAGCGACCTAGTTCCTGACTTTATAGAAGCCTTTGATGATAATGAGAATGGCCAGTCTGGTGATGACCTGATTGAGCGGGCAAGAATTTTTGAACTGGCGAACAACAGAGGCTGGTACCTGCAAACAGGCTTGAACGCCGATGGTATTCCGGCATGGCTGCAGCAGGCGCCAGGCCAGAGCCGCCCGGCCTACCTGACACCAGGCAACCCCTATTACCACGACACAGACAACGATGGTATTATCGACTTATTCGACATCGATAATGGAGGTCGCGGAGCATCACTGCAAATTCAGACCGAAATAGAGGGCCTGTATGAATATTCTTTCAGAGCTATTGATGTTCAGACAGTGCTGCCGGTTACCTTGATCAGCTTTAGCGGAAGTGCCCAAAAAGATGGCGTTCAATTACGTTGGGCAACAGCTACTGAAAAAGACAACGCCTATTTTGAAGTACAAAGAAGCACCGACGGCAAGAACTTCCAGACCATTGGAAAAGTAGCCGGCAAAGGCAACTCCAGCGTGCGCATCAATTATGCTTATATAGATGCCAAGCCCGTTTCCGGCACTGTCTTCTACAGGTTAAAGCAAGTCGATTTTGATGGAGCTTTTGAGTACAGCTTCGTAATTTCGGTTTCAACAAGCAACCTTCAGCAAGCGCCAAAGGCAAAGCTTTACCCGAACCCGGTTGCTGCTATTGCACACCTGGATATGACGATGTTGCCAGCCGGCCAGTACCAGATCCGCATCATCACCATGGAAGGCAGAACAATTCAGCAGAAAGTGCTTAACAGTGAAGTAGAGCAGCAACTCGACCTTCGCAACCTGTCTACCGGAAAATACATCCTCCAGATTCAGGGAGCAGGAACCAACCAAACCATCAGCTTTATAAAACACTAAGCAGGTTCTGATACCGACAAAAAAGGCTTCTCATTTAGAGGAGCCTTTTTTTATGAAGCTCCTGGTGGAGGTGCGGTCAAAAGATAGGTAGACCCTTGACAAAATTTTGTTAAAAACCCGTTGGGAGGGCAAAATCATTAGAATAATCTGGTATGTGGCAACCATTTAAAGTTTCCTTAATAACCATTTAATAGGGCAATCCTTTAACATCAACAACTTTCAAGCAACTGAATTATTCTAATGAAATTGGTCTTCCAAAGGATTAAATGGCATTTCTTGCCAAGGGTAAGAAGTAGGTTTAGGAAGAGATCATGGTTCCTTTTACAGAACACCAACTCCTAAGACAAGCAATTTTTAAAACATCTGCTTATATTTAAAAAAGCAACAGAAGGAGAAAGAGGTGAGAGATAACGTACATCTTTACCTCAACTCACTCCTCCACACACTCAAAACGCCACATTAAACCATGAACTTAGACCTGAAAAACAAACAAGCTATTGTCTGCGGCAGCACACAGGGTATTGGCAAAGCAGTAGCCGTAGAACTTGCCTTGCTTGGAGCAAACGTAACACTTGTAGCGCGTAATGAGGAAAAACTACAGGAGGTGGTACAAGAACTGGCGCAATCCGGGGAGCAGCAACACGATTATTTTGTTGCAGATTTCGCCAACCCGCAGGCGGTACAGCAGCAGATAAAAGCTTATGTGCAGCAACGGGAAGCGGTGCATATTCTGGTAAACAACACCGGCGGACCGGCAGGCGGCCCTATTACCGAAGCTAAACCAGAGGAATTTCTGAAAGCCTTTAACATGCACCTGCTCAATAACCACCAACTGGTACAGGCGGTGCTGCCACTCATGAAAAAAGCTGGCTATGGCCGCATTATCAATATCATCAGTACTTCCGTAAAAGAACCTATTCCGGGTTTGGGCGTGTCGAACACAACGCGTGGTGCTGTGGCCAGTTGGGCCAAGACATTGGCAAACGAGCTGGGCCAATTCGGTATAACGGTAAACAACGTGCTCCCTGGCTCCACTAAAACCGGCCGCATTTATTCGCTCGTAGAGAGCCGCGCCGAAAAGTCAGGACGCAGCAAAGAAGAGGTGCAGCAGGAAATGGAAAACGCCATACCAGCCCGCCGCTTTGCCGAACCCGAAGAAGTAGCCGCTGCCGCTGCCTTTCTGGCCACACCTGCCGCCGCTTACATTAACGGCGTTAGCCTGGCTGTAGACGGAGGCAGAACAGGAGCTATTTAGATGGTAGATACTAGATTTTATATGAATAAGATTTTCAAGCTATCTCATGAGCGATTTTCAATAGAGATACACTTACCTAAAAATAAGGTATTAGAGAGTATAGCTTTGAAGAAAAAAAAGGAGAATGACCAATTTCACTTTCTAACTAGCAGTCCTGTTGACTTTAATGAAATCACAGTAATCAACAGCAACCTGATTGAGATACATGTAATGCCGAAGATGTTTAATCCATACAGAGGAACAGGCAAAATACATATGGCGCTGCACCAAAACGGCTGTAATTTAAAAACTAAAGTAAAAGGTGAGATCGTACCTTATAGCAGTACCTACATCTTTGGCTTCTACATGATTATTGGCTTTTTATTATTATGGACAGTAGTAGCGAGAGCTATCAGTACAAGCGTCCACACCATTATTATGCTACTAATCGGCTGGATGGTATTTCCATTCATTTTATATCTAATTCCTTTCTGGAATAGAAGCAGGCTAAGAAGGTACAGAGATTCATTTTTGACTATGTTGAACTAATTGAGATAATATTCCTCGCTGTTGTTTGAGGTCTTCCGTAGAGCGACTCAAAAAAGCAGGGTAAATTTTAATTGAATGAATGAGAAAATGATTGAATTAAAATATAACTCTCAACTCATAACTTTTAACTCTTAACTTATTAACATCTTAAAAAAGGAACTTGCTGAAGCTGAAGAACTATATAAACGGGGAACTGGTGGCACCAGTGGCGGGGCAGTATATCGGCAGCTATAATCCGGCTGTGGGGGCTATGCATGCGCTCCTGCCCGACTCCGATGAGCAGGATGTGGAGCTGGCGGTGCAGGCAGCTTTGGCTGCTTTTCCGGCATGGGCTGCTACTGCTGCAGAAAAACGCGGACAGCTGCTGCTCCGGCTCGCCGACCTGATAGACCTGCACCTCAACCGCCTCGCCGAAGCCGAAGCAACAGACACCGGCAAACCGCTTTCTTCAGCCAAAACCATGGACATACCGCGTGCCAGCAGCAATATGCGTTTTTATGGCACCGCTATACAGCACTTCGCTTCGGAGGCGCATTACATGGCGGGTACAGCCATTAACTACACGGTGCGGCACCCGCATGGGGTGGTAGGCTGTATCTCGCCCTGGAACCTGCCGCTGTACCTCTTCACCTGGAAAATAGCCCCTGCGCTTGCCGCTGGCAATTGTGTGGTGGCCAAGCCATCGGAGGTAACGCCCCTAACAGCTTACCTGCTCTCGGAGCTGTGCCAGGAGGCAGGGCTACCGCCGGGAGTGCTGAACATTGTGCATGGCTATGGCCATAAAGTTGGTGCAGCTATGGTGGCTCATCCTAAAGTTCCGGTTATCTCGTTTACGGGTGGTACCAAAACCGGGCGCAGCATTGCGGCCACGGCCGCTCCTATGTTCAAGAAACTATCTTTGGAGCTGGGTGGTAAAAACCCGAACATCGTATTTGCCGATTGTAACTTCGAGGAGGCGGTGGTTACCTCTGTGCGTGCTGCCTTTGCCAACCAGGGCCAGATCTGCCTTTGCGGCTCCCGCATCTTTGTGGAGCGGTCGCTGTACGAGCAATTTAAAGCTGCCTTTGTAGAAAAAGTAAATGCCCTGGTAGTTGGCGACCCACTGCAGGAAAACACCAGCCAGGGAGCCATTGTATCGGAGGAGCACCTGCAGAAAGTGCTTTCTTACATAGAACTGGCTAAGGCAGAAGGCGGCACTATTGTAGCTGGCGGGGAGCAGGTGCAGGTAAAAGGCCGCTGCGAAAAAGGCTGGTTTGTTGCCCCCACGGTTATAGAAGGCCTCGCCCACAACTGCCGCACCAATACCGAAGAAATTTTCGGTCCGGTGGTTACGCTTACACCTTTCGATACAGAGGAGGAAGTACTGCACTACGCCAACTGCACCGACTATGGCCTCTCCGCCACCATCTGGACGCAGGACCTGACGCGTGCCCACCGCGTAGCGCACCAGGTGCATGCTGGTATTATCTGGGTAAATACCTGGCTGCTCCGCGACCTCCGCACGCCGTTCGGCGGCATGAAAAACTCGGGTGTAGGCCGTGAAGGAGGTTTTGAGGCATTGCGGTTTTTTACGGAGCCGCAGAATGTTTGTATAAAGCTGTAACCATGGAGGCAGTACCAGTACACACATCGTTTGAGGAAACGTACAGGCAGCTGCTGTTTATAGATAGGTTTATACTGGCTGCCTTAAAAAAGAAAATCCTGAAAAGAAGCTTTTTTTACCTGGGGCTTACAGCCGTTATGGTGGCTGCCTTCTTTTTTACAGATAGTAACGTTGGAGCTGTCGGGTTATTTTTGTCGCCGGTGCTCTGGCTTTGCTTTGGCCTTTACCTGCTGTACCTCCGCTGGAAAACCCATAAGCGCAGAAGTGTCACTCTCAGAGACTTGGCTACTTCCATTGTAGCAGAAACCGACTCAGAAGCCAAGCTTTCGTTTACAGAGGAAGCCATTAACTTTATGCTGGCTACAAAAACGCACACGCTGAAGTGGAGCGAGTTTCAGGCTTACTTAGAAGAAGAAAACACCGTGTACCTTTTTCAGGACAGCCCGTATGCTGCCTGGTCTTTTTCTGACAAAGAGATTGCCGCCACTGCTGTAAAAGCTCTGAAAGAACTGGCAAAACGAAAGTTGCCGGTTCTTTCAGTAGCTTAGGTTTTATTTCTCTCTTGTCAGCACCTCGTCTATAATACCGTAGGCTCTGGCTTCTTCGGCTATCATCCAGTAATCGCGGTCGGAGTTGTCATGTACTTCCTGGTACGTTTTGCCGCTGTGCTTCGAAATAATATCATAAAGCTCTTTCTTCAGTTTCAGGATTTCGCGGGCGGTAATTTCTATATCGGTTGCCTGGCCCTGCACACCGCCCAGGGGCTGGTGAATCATGACACGGGCATGCGGAAGAGCCGAACGCTTACCGGCTGCACCGCCACACAGCAATACCGCTCCCATAGAGGCCGCCAAACCTGTGCAAATAGTAGCTACATCGGGGGCTACATATTGCATGGTATCGTAAATACCAAGGCCGGCATACACAGAGCCGCCGGGGCTGTTAATGTAGAGCAGCACATCTTTTTTAGCATCTGTAGACTCCAGAAAAAGTAGCTGCGCCGTAATAATGTTGGCAATGTTCTCTTCTACCTGTGTTCCTAAAAATATGATGCGGTCCATCATCAGGCGCGAAAACACATCTATTTCACGGAAGTTCGTCGGGCGTTCTTCGATAACAGAACGTGTCATGCCCTCTATGCGGTGAATGCCTGCTGCGTTTTCGACCTGGCGGAAATACCGGTCCATGTTGGAGCCACTGATGCCCCGCCCCTGCACGGCATATTTTCGGAATTCGTTTTTATTGTATTCTGAACTATTCATAGTACCTGGTCAAATTAGAAATTAAAAATTAGAGATTAAAAATTGGCTTACCTAGGTTGGCTTTGCTGCTGCTTTAGATTAGCTTCATCATTAGAAACAAATTTGGCAATATTTTAACCTGTTGTTTAGCTAAAGGTAATAAATTTTAGGACACAAGTATCAGGACACAAGACACAGGATCTTTTTGTTTTTGTGCTTCAGTCTTTCGTCTTCCTGAATGAGCCGCTTCATTAGCGTGTGGCTCTATTTTAACTAGAAGAGAAAGTCTTGTGTCCTGCATCTTAAGTCCTTAAAAAAAGTCTATTGTGAATTGCCTGCAGTTCCTGTCGCAGTTGCTTTCGCCCGGCCTCCTGTACAGCCCGATAAGCCAACTCCTGCAGCTTCACTTTCTGTTGCAGGCCCTGGTCCCAGAGCAACTGTATTTCCAGCTCCTGCTCCTGCTCCTCGTGCAGGCTGCCTCCCAAAAAGGCTTCCAGCAGTTTTATTTCTTCCAGTTCCGGCCTCATTATTTTATCTGAAATGGTGTATGCTAAAACCTTGCAACGACTTGCGCAGGCGCTCCAGGCACTTAAACTTTTGCACAGTGGCCGAGCGCACGTTTCGGTACTGGTGCTGTTGTGCTATCTGTTCCAGTTGCTGGCCCAGGTAGTAAAATGCCACTAGGGTAGCGCGGCACTTTTCTCCTAGCTTATCCACGAAAGCGGCCAGTGCAAAGGCCGGAGCCTCCAGAGCAGATTCCTCCTGCAGTTGCTCCCCTACCTCCGGTGAGAGCTCCTGCTGCCGGTTACGCTTCTCCAGTTCATGTCGCCAGCGGTTTTTGCAAACTGCCATGAGGTAAGTAGTGGGTGCAGCGGTTAAGGTCAGCTTCTGGTGCACCACCTTCTCATAAAACAAAATAATAGCGTCTTGTAAAAGGTCTTTGGCATCGTCGGGGGAGCCGTGCTGCTGCTTTACGTAGTGCAGCACCATCGGGTATGCTTTGGCATACAATTTTTCGAGTGTTTTCTCCCGGTGCTGCACCAAGTCCTCGCGTATATCTGTAGCTATTACAGGTTGTTCTAGTGTCTGCATGTGCTTTTTTTATTGTTAATCCGGCAGATGGCGCAAGTATCACCTCCCAGTTCGGAAAAATTTCTGATGTTATCGACTACGTCTTCACTTATCGGGAATAGAAATTGCATCGCCTTGAAAAATACGACATACCTAGCACGATTCACGATACACAATTTTTTATGATTTGTATAAAAGGTGTAACAGTTTGCGATAACTTATATCGTCAATCTATCAGGTAAGTTTATAACGCTGGCAAAGCTCCTTTGTGGTATAGTTCTAGATGCCCTTTGAATGAGCACCTCTCTAATTTTTAATTTGGCACAGCCAGCAAATTATTCTAATAAATTTGGCCTTCCGAAGGCTTTTTGCTGCTTTTTGGCCAAGGGCAACAGGCAGTATGGCCTGTTGCTGCAGCTTAAACGGGTTGTTTGTTGCAGACCTGCTGTCAGACTTCTTATCTTTGCACAAATTTTAACCTCTTGTGGTGTAAAGCTTTACTCCAAAACAAAGGCCTTTATACCTGTAACAGCATACATGAAAAAAATTAAGCGTAACTACAGAATAGCCAGATACGTGGTGTACCGACAAACGATCATTGACCCGACAGATCATATCTGGACATTTATCGGCTCGTTGCTTGGAATCGGTATTATCGGGTTTGTGCAAACGCAAAACTCATTTGTTTCGAGTTCAGACCAGCTTTTCCTGATAGGTTCTTTTGGTGCTTCGGCCGTGCTGGTTTACGGCGCTACCAACAGCCCGCTGGCGCAGCCCCGCAACCTGATCGGAGGGCACCTGCTAAGTGCCATTGTGGGAGTTTCGGTTTACAAAATATTTAATAACCCGGATCTGATCTGGCTGTCTGCCGCCTTGTCTGTTTCTGTTTCTATTGTGCTGATGCAGATAACCAAAACATTGCATCCTCCGGGTGGTGCTACAGCACTTATCGCCAACATCGGCTCCGAAAAAATAAAAGCGCTTGGTTTCTATTATGTGCTTCACCCGGTTTTATTTGGCGTATTGGTTTTGTTCGTGGTAGCCATTCTGGTAAACAATATTCCGAAGAACAGAAACTACCCTTATAACCCGTACAAGGCGCTGATGCCCTGGAAAAAGCACCTGAAACATCATAAATCAAAGCCTGCTGCAGCAAAGCAACCCTCGCAAAATGCTGTAGCTGAATAGTGGGTTTATATGAGTTAAGAGTTATGAGTTTAGAGGTGTGAATATTTCATTCCATAATTCTAAATTCTTACTTCTTAAATTAATTAATTAGCACATTGCTGGCATCCTTCTACCTCTAGCTTTGCTCCAAAAACATATTGCGGCAGGTAGCAACAGAGCAGACAAAGTAGCCAGGTGCATAGAATGAAAATAAACTGTTTGAGCGTTCAGCGAGTTTTTATTTTCTTGATTTTTTTTGTTCTTTTTGTATCAAGACAAAAAGAACAAAGACTTGGGCTATGAAATAACTTACCTCTGAGAGTATGTTATCAAGTGGCTATGCGAACTTAAACTTTAAAGCAAATAGCCATCGCCTCTGGCTCTTGCCCACAAGATCCTTTCAGGAGGACAAAAAGTGAGTTACTTTAAGTGGAGATGAAGCATTACACCGGCTACTGTACAACCAATTATTTAAATTAAAACACCCTTCCGAAGGGTTTTTGCCCTGGAAGCACTCAAGGGTAACAAGGTAAATTTGAGCTGGTAAAACAGCAAGGCCCGCCAAAAAGCGGGCCTTGCTGTTGTTATGCTGTTTCTGCTACTGCGCTACCTGATTTGTTGGGTTGAGCAGGTTTCGCTCCAGGAAGTTGGTCATCATGCGGAAGCGGTGCAGTGAAGTAATGCCTCCTCCTACACCGTGGTTTCGGTTCGGGTAGTAAAAGCTCTCGAACTGTTTGTTGGCACTAATCAGGGCATCCTGCATGGCAACTGCATTCTGGAAGTGCACGTTATCGTCGCCGGTGCCGTGTATCAGGAGCAGCTCTCCCTGCAGTTTGTCGGCATGTTGCAGCGGTGAGTTATCGTCGTAGCCGGCGGCGTTATCTTGTGGTTTTTTCAGGAAACGCTCTGTATAAATAGAGTCGTAAAAGCGCCAGCTCGTAACGGGTGCCACCGATATGCCCGCTCTGAAAATACCCTCGCCTTTTGTTAAGCCGAGCAAGGCCATGTACCCGCCAAAGCTGTGCCCCCAGATACCGATCCGGTCTTTATCTACATAGTTTTGCTGCCCCAGCCATTTCGCTGCTTCTACCTGGTCTTCAATCTCGTATTTGCCCAGGTTGGCGTATGTTACCTTTTTAAAGGCTGCGCCACGGGCACCTGTTCCACGGTTATCGACACTCACTACAATGGCTCCTTTATCGGCCAGCACCTGGTACCAGAGGTAGTTGGCGCCACCCCAGCTGTTGGTAACAGTCTGCGAGCCGGGTCCGCCGTAAACAAACATCAGCACCGGGTACTTCTTTTTCGGATCGAAGTCAGTCGGCTTTATCATCCAGCCATTCAGTTGCGTACCATCTGCAGTCTTCATCGTAAAAAACTCCTGCTTCGCGATATTGTATTGCGCCAGCGTATTTTTGAGCTTCTGGTTATCTTCGAGCACCTTTATCAGTTTACCGTCTTTGGCTGTGTGTAGCCCTACAGTAACAGGCACATTGGCAGCCGTGTGGTAATCGAGGTAATATTTGTAGTCGTGGCTCATGTTGATGGTGTGTGTACCGGCGGCAGGTGTCAGGCGCTTTTTGCTTTTGCCTTTGCTGCTGATGCTGTACAAATGCCGGTCGAGCGGCGACACTTCTGTCGACATGTAATAGAGCACATCGTTTGTCTCGTCGAAGCCAATAAAGCTGCTCACTTCCCAGTTGCCACTCGTGATCTGGCGCACCAGTTTACCGCTCATGTTGTAGAGGTACAGGTGGTTGTAGCCATCTTTCTCAGAAGAATGAAGAAAGCTTTTTCCATCTTTCAGATAAATAAGATCATCGGTAACATCTATGTAAGCTTTGTCTGTTTCTTTCAGCACTACGGTTGCCTTGCCAGTGGTAGCGTTGGCGTGCAGCAGCTCCAGCGTGTTCTGCAGGCGGTTCATTTTCTGAATCGAGAGCAGGTTGCTGTTGTTCGTCCACTTTATGCGGGGCAGGTACATATCTGTTTCGTTGCCGGTGTCCATCTTCACAGTTTGCCCGCTGCTCAGGTTGTACACCGATACTGTTACCACAGAGTTTGCCTCTCCTGCTTTCGGGTATTTAAATTTGTAGTCCTGCGGGTAAAGCTCTCCCCAGAGTTGCATGTTAAACTCCGGCACCTGGCTCTCATCAAATGTATAAAAAGCGATTTTTGAGCCATCCGGTGACCAATGGAAGCCCTGGGCAAAGCTGAATTCTTCTTCGTAAACCCAGTCGGCATATCCGTTAATAATAGAATTAAACTTACCGGTGGTGGTAATCTGTGTTTCCTGCATGGTACCCAGGTCTACTACAAACATGTTGTTGTCGCGGGCAAAGGCCACCCGCTTAGCATCCGGAGAGAAAGTGGCATAGAGCTGTTTGCCACCATTACTCAGCTTAGTCAGTTTTTTAGACGGAATGTCGTAGATATAAAAATCTGCTTTAGAGGACCGACGGTAAATCTGCTCAGACTCAGTGGCGAACAACACCTTTTGCTCATCAGATGAAAAAGAATAATCGTCGAACTGAATAGGCTGGCTGCTCCCCTCCGGCTTCAGGTCCTCTCCTTCTATAATGGTGGCAACAGCCTGCCCGGTAGTTACATCGTATTTTATGATGTCGTACACACGGTTTTGCTGGTCCTGCACCTGTGAGCTGTAGTATCGCCCATCGTTCATCCAGTTCACACCGTAAACCGATTTGGCAGCAAACGTACCTTTTTGGTAAATATCTTCGAGGGTAACCTGCTTTTTCTGCTGGGCCTGCATAGTAAGGGCCACGCTGCATAGCCATATGACCAAAACGGCCGATTTAATTTTTAATAACATAGATGTAGTTTTAGAGTTGATGGAAAAGGCACGTGTGCTTCAGCAAATTAGAAATTAGAATTTAGAAATTCAAAATTATGACAGATGTGCCTGTAAGAGCTTGGTCGAAGTTGGTTTTTGCAGGCACAGGGTTCCGGTGAAATAGTTTGTGAGCTTCTTGTTTTGGGCATAAGGCAAAAAAGCATGAACAAGCTGTATTTATAAGCGGATTAAAACAAAAAAAGAGGCTGTTCCGGTTTCCCGGGCAGCCTCCTTATCAATAAAAACAGGAAAGTTATATTCTTAGAAATTGAATCCTAGCGTAAAAACAACATTGTTGAACCTGTTGTCGATGTCTATTTCTGGTGATGTACCTGTATCAAACGTATATGGTGAGTAAGCAGTTCCTAAGCTGGTGTTAGTGTAAGCTACATCTACAAAGTAGTTCTGCAGCCGTATGCCTGTACCCAACGAGAAGGTGCTGGTGCTACCATCCAGCCCTGCTGCTTTGTAAGGATTTCCTCCGTGAGCGTAACCTGCCCTGAACCTGAACACTTCGTAGCGGGCTTCAGCACCTATACGCACATTTACAGCAGACTGGTAGGTGTCTTTGATACGTGTATTTATTGTTCCAAAATAATTGCCGCTGCCACCAAAGTCGCTGTCACGCTCCCGGAACCGCATGCCAGCATAATTTACATACTCTACATCAGCAGAGATAAAGCCGTATTTGTTGATGAAGTACGCTAAACCACCTGTAGCCCGGAAAGGTGTGGTAAGGCCATATGAGGATTGGCCAGGTATTATTGATTCAGTAATTCTACTTGAACCAGTATAATCAACAGCAAGAGAGGTTGAATACGATTCGTCAAAGCTAAAAGAAGTAGGTGTTTGAATAGATGCTCCTAATCTTAATGCATCATTAAACCTGTATATCGCTCCTAATTTTAAATTTATTCCAGCACCTCTTGAGGTATAATGATCTCTAAGAGCTAAGCTATAGTTACCATCTGATTCTATTTCATCATTTTCATTTAGTCTTTCAATATAATAACCAGATTCTCTGAAAATTCGCTCCTGTTCAAAATTTGTAGAAATAATACCTACAGAAGCGCCTAAGTATAGTTTTTCCTTATAACTTGTACCAACCCCTATATCAAACTGATTTTGTGAACCTCTACGCTTGGTTTGTTCCTGTTGATCAATACTTCCTAAACTATAAATTGGGTCAGCATTTTGTGTTGGGTTTCCATATACATCATTGAAATTGATCAAATATGTACCATAAGCCAAACCTTCAAATGTACTAAGCCCAGTATCATATTCAGCATCTAAATCCACTTTATCTCTACCAAATATATTTGCTTGTTCAGCAAAATAATCTACAATCGTATTAGGTGGTTCTGTAGTATTTCTATAACTTATTTGTTGATTAAAGTTGTTAAGCCGAGTAATGCTTAAACCAATGCTGGTGCCGCGCCAGTCACTCCCATCGTTGTCAGCCTTTCTTTCAGAAAATACAATGCCCGCTTGGGGAATTCCGATAGAGTTACGACTATCTGATACATTGGGCCCAAAATAAGAATCGGGATTAGCGATTCTGGTGTTGGCATTAGCGGTGCTGAAGCCTGGGCTAACGGTTATTTCAGACCGTCGGAACATACCTAAACCGGCAGGGTTTACAAACATACTGGAAATATCGGCCCCTAATGCTGACTGTGCGCCACCGATACCCTGAATTCGAGCAGAACCTGATATGCCTAGTTGTGTGTAGCGCAGTGCGTCTACCTCACTTTGGGCAAAAGCGGTTCCACTCCAGCCTAGCAGTAACGCTAAGCTGGCTGAAACAATTTTATTTGACATAATGAATTGAAGCTAAGTTTAATTTCCTCTATCGGATTGGCCGACCGCCGCCGCCGCCGCCTCTTGATGGCGCAGGTCTGGAAGCTGGACTACTTTGCATTGGTGAGCTGCTACGCTCATAGGTACGGCTCGGCGTGCTGCGCTCATAGCTTGGGGTACTGCGCTGTATATTCTGCTCCCGCTGCTGTGGCTGCACACGCTGTCTGGCAGGTGCTGTTTCTCTTGTAGTACGTTGCGGACGATCGGGCTGCGTGGCAGGTACCTGCGGTGTTGATGGCAGCGTTTGTTTTACTCCCTGCTCCTGCTGGCCACTTATTGCCTCATTGCCACGTGATGGCCTGGCGGGGCGCCCAGGATTAACAGTATTTGCTCCGCCTGGTGTAACAGCACGTTGCTCGTTCGATAAGCTTTGGCGGTCTGGTCTGCCAGATGCGCCACTTGGGCGAGCCGGTTGTGCGCCAGTAGTGCTTCTGTCGATGCGGGGACCATATTGCACTCTGCGAGTCTGGCCAGGGGCATCGAAGAAATAACCGCCACCTGCATAAAGACCTCGGTTAAAGCCACTGTAGTAACCGTTGTAGAAGCTGTTATAAGCGCCAAAACCGCCCATTCCCATATACGGGTTACCCCAACCCATCATGTAAGGGTTGCCCCACATACCCATGCCTCCCATCATAAAGGGATCCATGTAAGGGTTATAGAATCTTCCCATACCCATTCCCATTCCCATACCAAAGCCAATGTTCATACTGAAACGGCTATACGGTCTGTAAGGGCTGTAAAACGGATCGAAGAAGGGGTCGTAAAAGGCAGAACCAAATCTGTTAAAGCTACCGAAACCAGGATGCACGGCGGCTCCCCAGTATGGGTCGATAAACGAATGATTCAGGTTTCTTCCTTCGTTATAAGTACGGCCGTCGTAATATTCATCGGCATAATATTCTTCTGTGCCATCGGCCACATACTCATCTCCGGCTTCTGCGTTAGATCCGGATCTGAAGTCTTCCATGGTGGCTTCAGGTGCCGCAGCTGCATATTCTGTTCTATCGGAAGAGGAGTAATACATATCGTCGTACTCGGAAGTCTGCAAGGCCATGGGGCTGTTGCAGCTTACCACCAACAAACAGAGGGCAGGGGCTATGGCTAATAAATTTATCTTTTTCATGGGCTTCCTGTAATAGTTGATGTGCGAATATCACTATATCAAAGATAACAGACATTCATACAAAATGTTACTAATAGTATTATTTATTAACGTAATTTTGTACGAGAATGATATAGTTTTATTTGCATTAACTACTGCAAAATCCATTCCAAACTAAAGTTAATTAGTTACAATACACTATAATACTACATAAAACATGAGCAAAGGGCTACCTAAAAGAAGCGAAGACTATTCGTTGTGGTACAATGAGCTGGTAAAAAAGGCCGGTTTAGCTGAGAATTCTGCTGTGCGCGGCTGTATGGTTATCAAACCTTACGGCTATGCTATATGGGAGAAAATGCAGCGTGTGTTAGATGATATGTTTAAGGCTACAGGTCATGAAAATGCTTATTTCCCTTTGTTTGTTCCTAAAAGCCTGTTTGAGGCCGAGGAGCAGAACGCCGAAGGATTTGCCAAAGAATGCGCTGTAGTAACCCACTACCGCCTGCAGACCGACCCCGATAACAAAGGCAAGCTCCGCGTTGACCCGGCTGCCCGCCTGGAAGAGGAACTGATTGTGCGGCCTACCTCTGAGGCTATTATCTGGAGCACCTACAAAAACTGGATTCAGAGTTACCGCGACCTGCCTTTGCTCGTGAACCAATGGGCTAACGTGGTGCGCTGGGAGATGCGTACGCGCCTGTTTCTGCGCACAGCAGAGTTCCTGTGGCAGGAAGGCCACACAGCCCATGCCACTGCCGAAGAAGCCATTGCCGAAACCGAACAGATGCTGCATGTATATGCCGACTTTGTAGAGAACTACATGGCTGTGCCTGTTGTAAAAGGCATTAAAACGCCAAACGAACGCTTTGCAGGTGCCCTCGAAACGTATTGTATCGAGAGCCTGATGCAGGATGGCAAGGCGCTGCAGACCGGCACGTCACACTTCCTGGGTCAGAACTTCGCCAAGGCTTTTGATGTAAAGTTTGCCACAAAAGAAGGTGGCCTGGACTATGTATGGGGAACCTCATGGGGCGTGAGTACCCGTTTAATGGGCGCCCTTATTATGACGCACTCCGACGACGAAGGCCTGGTACTGCCACCAAACCTGGCTCCTATACAAGTTGTTATTGTGCCGATCTACAAAGGCGAGGAGCAGCTGGCACAGATCAGCGAAAAGGTAAACCAGCTAAAGAAGGAGCTACAGGCAAAAGGCATCAGCGTGAAGTTCGACAACCGCGACACCGAAAGACCAGGCTTTAAGTTTGCGGAGTGGGAGCTGAAAGGGGTGCCGGTGCGCATTGCCATAGGAGGCCGCGACCTGGAGAACGGCACCGCCGAAGTAGCCCGCCGCGACACCAAAGAGAAAAGCACCCAACAGTTCGATAGCCTGACAACTTACATTCCGGCTTTGCTGGAGGAGATGCAGGCCAGCATCTTTAACAAGGCGCTTCAACACCGGGCAGAGCATACTACCAAAGTAGACAGCTACGAAGAGTTTAAGCAAGTGCTGGAGACCAAAGGAGGCTTTGTGCTAGCGCACTGGGATGGCTCACCCGAAACAGAAGAACGCATAAAAGAAGAAACCAAAGCCACCATCCGTTGCATCGCCCTCGATGCCGAGGATGAAGACGGTGTAGACATGCTTTCGGGTAAACCATCTAAAAAACGCGTTTACTTTGCAAAGGCATATTAGGGCTGCGCCAAATTAAAAATCAGAAATTATGATGGCGCGAGTTTCCTCGCTCGTGATGACTATTCCACGGCATTCGGCCGCTTCAATTATATAATCGGGAACATTCGTTTTCTGAAAAATAAGCCTGTCTGTATACCAGCCAGCAAGTGCAACCACTTTAAAAGCCACTCTTCCACCTATCAGGAGAGTGGCTTTTTTGCTTTCACAGCACCTTCTGCTTCCTCAACCTCATCAACTACCCTTGGCTAGGAATGCGTAAAAAACCTTCCGGAGGCAAGATTCATTCGAATAATTTGATCAGCACAGGCAGGCACTGTTGTGAACTAGCTGTAATTTAATAACAAGTTTAAACAGGTATTTCATAATCAAATTGCTATATTTACTAAATCTGCAAGGAGGCCTTATGGTACTAGATTGGGTAACGGTAATACTGCTGATCGGAATCGGACTGGTTCTGATTATTGTGGAACTTATATTTATTCCGGGCACCACCATTGTCGGGGTGCTGGGTTTTGCATTGGCCGCCATTGGCATCTGGATCGGCTATGTCGCCCTGGGCACTACCATTGGCCATATTGTGCTGGCACTTTCTGTCTTGGCCTCTGGTGTTGCTGTTTTTTATAGTTTCCGAAACGATGCCTGGTCGCGGTTCGCGCTGAAAGGCAGCATTTCGGGGAAGGTGAATGACGATGTGCTGCACACGCTGCACGTTGGCGACACAGGCAAAACGGTTTCTGCGCTCCGCCCCCAGGGAACCGCTATTTTTCAGGAACAGCATTTCGAGGTGCAGACGCAGGGAGAATTTATTGACTCTAATGCCGCTATCCGCATTATAACCTTAACTGCAAACAAAATTATTGTTGAAGAAATAAGTTAAAACAACCAAATGGAAAACTATTCAGTGCTGTTTCTGATTGCAGGTGGTCTCATCCTGCTCATGATCTTTTTATATTTTGTCCCGATCAGTCTCTGGATCACCGCCTTGTTCTCTGGTGTACGAGTTGGCCTGCTGGAACTGGTGTTTATGCGTATCCGGAAAGTGCCGCCCAGCCTGATCGTCAACTCCATGATTAACTCGACCAAAGCAGGCATCAACCTGACAACCACCGAACTCGAAACCCATTACCTGGCTGGTGGTAATGTGCCAATGGTTATTAAAGCACTGATCTCTGCCGACAAAGCCAATATTCCGCTGACCTTTAAGCAAGCCACTGCCATAGACCTGGCAGGCCGTAATGTGTTCGAGGCTGTAACCACTTCTGTAAACCCGAAGGTTATCAATACACCCAAAGTAGCCGCCGTGGCGCTAGACGGCATACAACTGATGGCGCAGGCCCGCGTAACAGTGCGCGCCAACATCCGCCAGCTGGTAGGTGGCGCCGGCGAAGAAACCATTCTGGCCCGGGTAGGCGAAGGCATTGTAACCTCCATCGGCTCCTCGATCTCGCACAAGGCAGTACTCGAGAGCCCCGATATTATTTCGAAGCTGGTGCTGCAAAAAGGCCTTGATGCCGGTACTGCTTACGAAATTCTCTCGATAGATATCGCTGACATAGACGTAGGCGAGAACATTGGGGCCAAACTGCAGATAGACCAGGCAGGTGCCGACTTAAAGGTAGCTGAGGCCAAAGCAGAAGAGCGTCGCGCCATGGCCGTAGCCGTAGAGCAGGAAATGAAAGCCAAGGCACAGGAAGCCCGCGCCTCCGTAATTGCAGCCGAAGTAGAGATTCCGCAAGCTATTGCAGCAGCCTTCCGAAGCGGACACCTCGGCATCATGGACTATTACCGCATGCAGAACATCCAGTCAGATACCGATATGCGCAACTCTATTGCCGACCCGAACGCTGGCCAGAACAAGCCGAAGTCGTAAAACAAAGCCTAAAAAAGTTAATCGCCCGCACAGCTTTGCCTCCAGCAAAACGGTGCGGGCGATTTTTTTATGATGGTACCCCATAAACCCTTGACCTGGTTAGAGCCAAAATTGCTTTGGAAGGCTGTTTTCATTGGAATAATTTGATTGTTGGTGATTGCTGATTGTTTATTGCTGGATGTTAGTGGCTAAATGGTTTATCTGGTAATCTGAAGAGGGTGAAGGAAAAGTATATACTGCAAAAAACACCTTAGAAGCTACCTCGAAGTACATTCCTCTAAAACATCTCTGCCAGGTTAACCCTTGACAAAATTTTGGCGAAAAGCCTTCTGGAGGCCATTTTTATTTGAATAATTTATAATCTGAGTCTGAGAAAGGTTTAATTTAGCTGGCACAACTTCTTTGCCTGAACGTGGGCCTTCAAACTCAAAAAGGAAAGCATCCTGAGAAGCATAAAACATATATTTTCAGCCAACAAAGGTTCTGAAAACAACAACATCTCCTGTTAACTAAAAAAGACCTCCGGCGAGCCTATATAGCTGCCGGAGGTCTTTTTCAAGTTAGAAACAGTTATAACTTATGAACTTGCGCTTAAGGTAAAGGTGCGGGTTACGGTGTTAAATGGCCCGGGAATGACAGTACCGTTGTTGTCTATCAGTTCAAGCTTGATGGTGTTTTCGCCCATTGGCATACCTTCAATAATATATGGCAACCATCTGTCTAACGTAAATTCTGTTCCGTTTATGGTAGCACGCACTTTGTTACCGGTAGTAGAAAGTTCTGTATTTACCAGGTAGAAATCGAGCATAACGCGTTCTGCATCAGCGCCAGTATACGTGTCTTTAGGGCGGCTATAGAACAAGTGCGGTGCGTTGGCATCGAACTCCATGCGCTGCTGTGGTCTACCAACGGTTATCATGCGCAGGTCGTAAGCGCCTTTGTGTTTCAGGCTCTCGTGGTAAGACCTCGACAGGAACGAAAGCACCACGTGGTCGCCTTCTTCCAGCTCTTTCGTAAACTGCGTTTCGTAGTGGGCCGTGTAAGGCTGGTTATCTACGATGTTATGAATATGCTGGCCTTTTTCGGAGTTCGCAAGGTGTTCTGAATTGGTGTGCGATGTCATGCGAGTCAGCTGAAAGTTGCTCAGGTCGTAAGAGAACTCAACCGCACCTGTTTGCACCACACTACCGGCAGCCGGCGAAGAAAGGCGCAACTGCGATTCCGGAAAAGTAGGAGAATCGTTGAAAGCATACACACGTAAGCCATCTTTAGACATAACAGCTCCACTGGGTGTTGGACCTGATCTTTCGCCGGTAACGTCTGTCGCCATCTGGGCTTCATTTTCCTGGGTCTGGCGCGTGGTATCACAAGCAGTGGTGCCAACCAATAAGGCAGCTGCCAGGAATAAGTAAGTCTTTTTCATTTATAATTATGGTTTGGTTGATTGAGGAAACTAATTTAGCATTTTAAATTTTGTATATTGCGAACTACGTGCGTATTAGGAAAAAGTATACAGCAAATTAATTTATGAGTGAGATATTGTTTGATGAAGTTCCTTCATTAGACCTGGCCGATTTTACATCAGGAGACGAAGGAAGAAGGGCTAAATTTGTTCAGCAGCTTGGTGAGGCCTATCAGAACATCGGTTTTATTGCTTTACGCAACCATGGCTTAAGCGATGAGCTAACGCAAAAGCTGTATGCTGCCACCCAAAAGTTTTTTGCTCTACCCGACGAGGTAAAGCAAAAATATGAAATTGCCGGACTTGCCGGGCAACGCGGCTATGTGGGCAAAGGCAAAGAAAAAGCGAAAGGTTTTAACACAGGCGACCTGAAGGAGTTCTACCATGTAGGCCAGGACCTAAATGGTATACCCGACACCGACCCTATTAAAACCGAGTACCCCGCCAACGTATGGCCTGCCGAGGTAGCTGAGTTTGAAGCAGTAACCCTGGAGGCCTACCGAAAGCTCGAAGCAGCAGGCAAAGAAGTACTCAAGGCCCTGGCTATTCTGCTGGAGCTGCCCGAGAATTATTTCGACGATAAGGTGCAATATGGCAACAGCATTTTGCGCGCCATCCACTACTTCCCTATCGAAAACCCTGACAGTGTGCCAGCCGATGCTGTAAGAGCTGCCGAGCACGGTGACATTAACCTGATTACCCTGCTCATGGGTGCCAGCGCCGATGGCCTGCAGGTGCTGCGCCGCGATGGCAAATGGATACCGATTACGGCCCTGCCAGAGCAGGTAGTGGTAAACGTAGGCGACATGCTGGCCCGCCTTACCAATAACAAGCTGAAATCAACAATACACCGGGTCGTAAACCCACCGCGCGAGCTCATGCATACCTCCCGGTTCTCGATTCCGTTTTTTATGCACCCACGCTCCGAAATGGACCTTACCTGCCTGGAGAGTTGCATAAGCGAGCAAAATCCCAAAGCCTACCCCGATGCTACTGCAGGCGAATACCTGAACGAGCGCCTGATAGAGCTAGGGTTGAAGAAGGTCTGATATTTCTATTTCCTGAGTAGAGAGATTGCCTGCTGTGGTGGTCTCTCTATTTTTTGATCTGTAAGCATGAGCCTGCGCTATTACATCTTTCTCAAAGACGTCCTGGTACTTGCCCTTACTTCGTTTGGGGGGCCACAGGCGCATGTGGCGCTCATGTTCAAGATGCTGGTCGACAAACGGCATTATATTTCCGAAAAAGAGCTGATAGAACTAAACGCCCTCTGCCAGATTCTGCCCGGCCCCACTTCTACCCAAACTATAACCGCCCTCGGCTATAAAATTGGGGGGGCCAACCTCGCTTACCTCACCCTGCTGGTCTGGATTACACCTGCTGCCACTATCATGACGCTGGCCGGACTTGGCATCTCCTATCTGCAGCAAAATAATATTTCGCTGGGTTTTCTGAAGTTTATTCAGCCTATGGCGGTGGGTTTTGTGGCTTATGCCGCCTACATGATCAGCTCTAAAGTAGTAAACACAAAACTTGCTATTGGCCTGATGGTGGTGTCGGCGATAATCGGCTATTTTTACAACTCCCCGTGGGTTTACCCCCTGCTCCTGATTGGCGGAGGTGTTATCACAGCATTCCGGTTTAAGCAGCACCCGGAGGAAATGGGGCAGAAGCTTAAAATACAGTGGGCTAATTTTGTGCTGTACGTAGCCGTATTGGTAACAGCCGCTGTGCTAGGCGGTGCCACCTCGTTTCTCCCGATCAGGCTGTTCGAGAACTTTTACCGCAACGGCAGCCTGGTGTTTGGCGGAGGCCAGGTGCTCATCCCGCTGATGTACACGGAGTTTGTAGATTTCAAAAAATACCTTTCTGCCGAAGAGTTTCTATCCGGCTTCGCTATAGTGCAGGCACTGCCGGGGCCGGTGTTCGCCTATTGCTCTTATATTGGCAGCCTGGCTATGCGCGGCTATGGCATTCCGGGGCAATTGCTTGGGTCGTTTGTTGCCACAGTGGGCATTTTCCTACCCGGCACGTTCCTGATCTTCTTCGTCATCCGGTTTTGGGATGGTTTAAAGAAGTTCAGGGTGGTACGGGCCTCGCTGGAGGGCGTGAGCGCGGTTAGTTCCGGCATGGTGGTGTCCGCAGCCATTATGCTCTACCACCCCATCGACAATACTCTCCTGAACTTAGGATTAGTAATAGCTACTTTTTGCCTGCTGTTGTTCACCAAAATACCGCCTCCGGTCCTCATCCTGACGGGGCTGTTGATGGGCTTTTTGTTTGGGTGATGGGCTTCTTGCTCCATCGAGGTTAAACTGCCTTTGCAATGCAAAATTATTTAAATCGAAATAGCCTTCAAAAGAAAAAACTGTTAATCCAAGCCAAGGGTTAAACGTAATAACTAAACTTTCGGGCAGGCCTGATTATTTGCTGAAGGAGCGCCTAAGGCCTTCTGTTTAGTTGCTACAGCTCATTACAGCCTGTAAAATTTAATTGTTTTATATACGCCGGTTGGTCCTACAAACCGGATCAGGTAAAGTCCTTTTTGCAGGGCAGAAAAATCCAGATGTTGCGTTTCGTCATCATTCAGCCTGAAACTCATAACCACTCCACCCGAAAGCGTGCATACCTCTACCAACGCACCCTGGAAAGCAGGCTCCAGTTTAATTACGATTTTGCCGTTATCTGATGGGTTCGGGAACAGCTCTACCTCTTGTTCCGTCTCCGGCTCTGGTGTCGGTTCTGGCTCTGGGTCTGGTGCAGGCATGTTCACTCCCCAAATAAACAACGAGTCACTGGCTGCGCCTTCGTAGTTCGTCTCAAGAATGGTTGCCTCTACCAGGTAGGATCCTGCAGCAGCAGGGGGGTTAGTTTTCCCGTTATAGGTTACCTGCACCTGCAAACCTTCCGGCGATGTATTAACTGTCGCCTCAATGGCTTTACCGGTATGCTCATGCCATAAACCGGAAAGTGAAACAAGCGCCTTTTGCTTTATAATAGTAAGGGTTCCGGTTACATAGTGCAGCTCATAATTACTGTCGGCACCTCCTGTTACAAGTAGTGGGTATTTTCCTGCGTTGCTTTGCAGCGTTGCTTCTGTTGTAACCTCTGGCTGCTCCTGCAGATACGTCGCATCCTGGCCCTTCACGAAGCCTTTATAAGCCAATGTAAAAAGAGGGTCAGGCTGTTGATATTCTCTTGATTTATCTTCTGCAGTAACCGTAAGTTGTTTTTTCTTTACAACGAAACTTTGCATAACGGCAGGTGCAGGCTCATAAACGCCATCGCCTGCCTGATAGGCAAGTACCACCACTGTGCCTGTACCTGTTACGTCTAGCAACATGTTTCCTGCGGCTCCCTCTACCACAGCAGCCGGCCCGCTAAATACTGCAAAGCTTACCGGAAGGCCACTTGAGGAGGTAGCTGCAGGCAGAAAAGGAGCATCTCCGAACGTTTTTTCGCTTACAGGCCCAAAGGACACCTGTTGCGGCTGGCGCTACATAGTCAGAACTATTAGTCTAAAAGCAGCCTTATACAAGTCATTTTCTTCGACGTTGGCTTTAATTGTAACGTAGCCTCCTTTTATAATTTTAACATGGCTGTTATTTTCTCCTGAAAGTTCTACCTGCCCGTTGCCTGCCACTACACTGTAGGTTACAGGCGCAGTAGAGTTGGTTTTTGCGTTAAGCTGAAAAGGTGCGGCACTTGCCTTTAATACTATATCTTCCAGGTTTGTGATAGTGGTCTCCAATCGGGTGCCTTGCCCGCCCAACTTAATGACCAAGGGGCTTTCTTCATCGGAGGTAGGCAGCAGCAACTCCGCAAATCGTGGGCCTCCTGCAGCAGGTTTAAAAGTGATGGTAAAGGTAACCTGTGCGCCAGGTGCGAGTTTAGCAGGCATCGTGCCCAGGTCCAGTGAAAAGTCGCCGGGGTCACGGCCTGTTATAGTAGCGGCCGGTGTACCCGTCAGGTGCAGGTCCTGCAGCCCAACGTTGGTGAGCGTAAACGGGACTGGGGTGCCTTGCTCCAGCACACGCACCGCACCAAAGCTATAGGTTCGTTCTTCGGATAAGTAAATGGTACTGCCTTGCGTAAGTTCAGCCTTGGCGGCCGGCTCTCTTTTAAATTTCTACACACGCCCATTGCGCGCTTCCGTTACGTAAACATCTCCTGCTCCGGTAACGGCTACGCCAACCGGATGCTGCAGTTGCCCGTTAGCGTGGCCTGGGCTACCAATCTTACCCAGGGTGCTATAGAGCTGCACCTCATCCCGAATGTACCTCGCCACTATCAGATTACCTTCTTTGTCTATGGTCAGCTTTTCTTCGGCAAGTGAGATCTGGTCATAAGCATTGTACAAGGTCCATCTTTTAACAAAGCTGCCATCGGGTTTATGTTTATATATCTGGCTAAAGCTCAACACATATATAAACCCTTCTGCATCAACAACCACATCAACTGGCCGAGTAAACTTGTCGTTGCCAAAGCTATTGTACCCTACCACCAGCAAAAATTTTCCATTTGGGTCAAACTTCTTTACATCGTCCATGCCTGCCACAAACAAACATCCCTCCTTATCTACATGTATTCCCAGCGGAAAACTCACCCTTCGGTCTGTTGTTCCTTTAAACTCAGCGAGCCACTGCCCGTCTGCACTAAACTTCTGCACATTGTGGTTATACTCATCCGACACGTACACATTTCCGCTGGCATCAGTTGCC
This sequence comes from Pontibacter qinzhouensis, assembly GCF_008017455.1. Lineage (GTDB taxonomy): Bacteria > Bacteroidota > Bacteroidia > Cytophagales > Hymenobacteraceae > Pontibacter > Pontibacter qinzhouensis. The sequence goes on from NZ_VRTY01000001.1 coordinate 100,320, forward strand.
ACATCGGAGGGGGTTTCGAATTGGCTTTGCCCTTTACCATGACTCCCCCACTCTCTGAGCAGCTTTCCGGTGCTGTCGAAGTGCTTTACTTTACGCGTAACATCAATTACGTAGAGCTCATCTGCAGCATTAACCGCTACAGCCTTCGGCGACAAGAATTCATCTGGTGCAAAGCCGGCCCCTCCTATCGTCTGGATCAGTTCCGGGAAAATACCTTTTTGTGAATACACTTGAATTCGTCGTCCGCCCCGATCGGCGACATAAACCTTGCCGTTTTTGCCTACGGCCACACCACCCGGTGAGCTGATGGTTGCGGGACCATAATGGGAGCTGCCCCAGGTGTACACGTAGCCGCCCTCTTTCGTCAACTTTGTAACCTCACCGAAGCCAACCACATACACGTTCCCTTCCTCATCAAAATCGATGCTGCGTAAGCTTTTGCTGCCTACACGTAAAATTGTGCTCAGCCGCTTGCCCTGGTTATCGTAACGTTGCACATAATCTTTGTTCAATTCTACTACATGCACATTTCCGTCTTTTGTTACAGTAATGCCTTGCGGGGCCTGCATTTCGGAGGCATAGTACATTTCGTTGCCAAACTGCAGCAGGTAATTCCCTTCTTTGTCGAACTTCTGGACACGCTTGTTCTGGGTATCGGCCACGAATATGTTGCCTTCCTGGTCCAGGTCAAAGTCGTTCGGGAAATTCAGCTGCCCATTTCCTGTTCCTGGTTTTCCGAATGCCAGCAGGAAATTGCCTTGCGGGTCGAACTTATGGATATTGCCCTGTGAGCGATCTAGTGCATAAATGTTGCCCTGCGCATCTACGCGAACAGCCGCTATTGTATGGAATCCACCATCAAAATACCCTTTCCTGCCGAAGCGCAGAAGCAGGTTTCCTTCTGGGTCGAACTTCCGGATACTGAAGTTATGGGTATCGGCTACATACAGATTACCGGCGGCATCTACTTCCACACCTTCGACTGCACTTAGCTGCAGCAGGTTCTTACTTCCTGCTCCTAGCTGGCTCTCGTAAGTAAATTTATATTGCCCCCGCACCGAGAGTGGCGCAAGCAGCATTAGAAGAGCTAGCAACATCAGGGAGGTTGCATTTTTTTTGCCTCATTATCTTTTTCATCTGGAAATAGAAAAGAGGTAGCTGAAAGACGAGATATTCATATAATCCTGCTGCAAAAACGAAATGCGGTGTAGAAAAAACTAATAATTAGTATTGAAACAGGAGTACAGCAACCTACTACTCCTGCTACTTAAAAACTTCACCTCTGGGCTCCTAAATTTGGTTTGGGGGCAGATGGTACCCAGCTTTGCATGAGCTGCTGCATACCCACTTGTGCATGCAAGCTTATGCAGCTTGTTCTACATAAGCTTGCAGGCACTGTATGACTACAGTGTACATTTACTTGTAGGCTGCGACTTCACTTTTCAAAGTCATAAATTGTATCGACTTAAAAGTACGACAAACGATTTTTTATTATTTGTAGAAAAAGGTAACTAACCCCGATAAGTTGTATCGCAGTCTATAATGTAGTAAATATTGGAGGCGGTGTAATGTGTATCCAGATAAAACTCTTTAAAATTTTTGGTAATTGCATTTGTACATGCTGCTCCTGATGGCTGCAGCACAGGGTGCCAGTATGCTTAGTAAGCCTACAATGCCCTATGTTATATCAACAGCACACACTTAACCAGGAGGTATAAAGTTGACCCTTGACGGTAACTAAGCTAAAAAACTTTTGGAGGCCTTTTTCATTTAAATAATTCGAATACCAACTTCCACACTAGCATCAACGGGTCAGGCAGTGTTTGCTTAGCTGTATCTATTGCTCCTGCAGCCGAGTATGAATAGCTTTTGCTTAAACATTTCGCTGCAGGAGCAATAACAGGATAATACTATCGCAGCAGGTTCAGCAGGTAATCGCCGTAGCCGCTTTTGCGGAGCGGTTCAGCTACACGCTTCAGCTGCTCTGCATCTATAAAGCCCATGCGGTAGGCCACTTCTTCAATAGAACCGATTTTCAGGCCTTGCCGCTCTTCTATTACCTGCACAAAAGTAGCAGCCTGCATGAGCGACTGTATGGTGCCGGTATCGAGCCAGGCGGTGCCTCTGTCTAAAATGCCTACTTTAAGATTGCCCCGGCGCAGGTACTCTTTGTTGATGTCGGTTATTTCGTATTCGCCACGTGGGCTGGGCTCCAGGCTTTTCGCTATCTCCACCACCTCGTTGTCGTAGAAATAAAGGCCTGGCACTGCATAATTCGATTTTGGTTCTTTCGGCTTTTCTTCTATAGAAACGGCTTTCAGATCCTGATCAAACTCTACAACGCCGTAGCGCTCCGGGTCCTGCACATGGTAGGCATACACCACGCCGCCATCGGGGTCGCTGTTCTGCTGCAGCAGCTTGCTCATACCGGAGCCATAGAAAATATTATCGCCGAGCACCAGCGCTACCTTGTCATCGCCTATAAAATCTTCCCCTATCACAAATGCCTGTGCCAGTCCGTTGGGCACCTCCTGCACCGCATAGCTGAACTTGCAGCCCACATTGGCACCATCGCCCAGCAGGCGCTGAAACTGCGGCGTATCGTGCGGCGTGGAGATGATCAGGATTTCCTGGATGCCGGCGAGCATCAGCGTCGACAGCGGGTAGTAGATCATGGGCTTGTCGTACACAGGCATCAGTTGCTTACTTACAGCCAGCGTTAACGGGTGGAGTCTTGTGCCAGAGCCTCCGGCAAGAATAATTCCTTTCATTTGTTTTCGGTAATGTTTATCTTTTCAGAATGGGCTAGTGCGCTTCCAATGTAGTTGCTAGTAGTTACTGCTTTACCTGGCAAAACAGAGGTGAGGGTTTTAACACCATTTCTAATTTCAAATTTTGAATTTGCCGCAGCACTAATGTGCCTGCTCCAGCAGTTGTTTCTGTAATTTAAACCATTTAAACGTACGCTGCAGCCCCTCCGGCATGCTTACCTGCGGGTTGTAGCCCAACAATGCTCGTGCTTTCGAAATATCGGCCAGGCTGTCTTTTATATCACCTATGCGTGCGGGCTTAAAATGCGGCTCCTGCTGCACACCAGCGGCTTTTCCTATTATTTGGTATACCTCCAGCAGTTTGGAGCGCACACCGGTTGCAATGTTGTACACCTGGTTCAGGGCCTTTGGGTTTTGCACCAGCGCTGCCTTTATGTTGGCCTGCACACAGTTTTCTATGTAAGTAAAGTCTCGTGTTTGCAGCCCATCGCCGTTAATCTGGGGAGCCCGCCCTTGCAGCAAGGCCTCCATAAACAACGGAATAACACCTGCGTACTCTGCTTCCGGACTTTGCCTGTTTCCGAAAATATTGAAGTACCGTAACCCGATAATCTCCATGCCATAGGTTTTAGCGAAAACATCGGCATACAGCTCATTGGCGCGCTTGGCAACCGCATAAGGCGTAAGCGGATTCCCCACCTGTGTCTCTACCTTTGGTAAGGTTACGCTATCGCCGTAAACAGATGAAGATGAGGCGTATACCACCCGCTTTACTTTCTGATCTTTGGCCGCAGTTAGCATGTTTACAAAACCGCTAACATTTACCTCATTACTCATGGCCGGATTATGGATGCTCCTGGGCACAGAGCCCAAGGCCGCCTGGTGCAGTACAATATCCACTCCCTCACAGGCTGCCAGGCAGGTAGCCAGGTCACAGATGTCGCCTTCTACTACCTCTAATGCCGGATTACCTGCAAAAGGTAACAGGTTTTGCCGAAATCCGGTCGAGAAATTATCCAGTACGCGCACACTGCCTGCGCCATGCAGCAGCAGGTACTCTACCAGGTTTGAGCCTATAAAGCCACCGCCACCTGTTACCAGAAAGGTAAGATGGTTTATAGATGTTGTATGAAAAGGGGTACTATACAAAATTAGTAAGCTATTATCGGTGCGTGTATTGCTGCTCGTAGTAAGCTTTGTAGTTGCCGGATGTCACATTATTCAGCCACTCTGTATTCTCAAGGTACCAGTCTACGGTTTTGCTGAGGCCTTGCTCAAAGGTTACAGACGGAGCCCAGCCCAGTTCGTTCATCAGTTTAGAAGAATCGATGGCGTAGCGCAGGTCGTGGCCGGCACGGTCTTTTACAAACGTGATCAGCTTTCTCGACTCTCCGGTTGGTCTGCCCAGTTTCTCGTCCATCTGGTCGCACAGCAGCTCTATCAGGTCGATATTGCGCCACTCGTTTACACCTCCAATGTTGTAGGTTTCGCCTATGTTTCCTTTGTGGAAAATATCGTCGATGGCACGGGCATGGTCGAGCACGTAGAGCCAGTCGCGCACATTTTCGCCTTTGCCATAAACAGGCACGGGCCGTTCGTTCTGAATGTTATAGATGGCCAGCGGAATCAGCTTTTCGGGGAAGTGATTCGGTCCGTAGTTGTTCGAGCAGTTAGAAAGCTTTACGGGCAAGCCATAGGTATGGTAATAAGCCCGTACAAAATGGTCGGAGCTGGCTTTGGAGGCAGAGTAAGGCGAGCGTGGGTCGTAGGCAGTTTCTTCTGTAAACAGGCCTTCTTCTCCTAAAGAGCCATACACCTCATCAGTAGACACATGGTAGAACAGGTGGTCCTGCAGGTTCGTTTTCCAGTGCTTGCGTGCCGTGTTCAGCAGGTTTACCGTACCGATAACGTTGGTATACACAAAAGCCAGCGGGTCGGCAATAGACCGGTCTACATGCGACTCTGCCGCCAGGTGAATAACTGAATCGAACTTGTGCTCCTCAAAAATGCCTTCCAGGTAAGCCGGGTCTACAATATCGCCTTTCAAAAAGGTATAGTTTTCGCGTTCCTCTATATCCGACAGGTTGGCCAGGTTACCGGCATAGGTCAGGTTATCGAGGTTGAAGATCTGGTACTCAGGGTACTTTGTAACAAACAACCTTACCACATGCGATCCGATAAAGCCGGCACCACCAGTTATTAATACTTTCATTTCTGCTATTAAAAATTAATCTATTATTTATTTTGACTCCTGCAACGACACTTGCCAGTCCCAGGCGCTTTTCATGGCTTCTTCCAGGGTTTTGGTTGTTTTATAGCCAAGCACTGTTTCTACCTTTGTAACATCAGCAAATATTTTGGGTACATCGCCGGCACGGCGCGGCCCAATTTTATAATTAAGCTTTACGCCGGTGGCACGCTCAAAGGCCTGCACAGCCTCTAACACGGTTACACCCTTTCCTGTTCCTACATTGTAGAACTCCAGGGCTTCTCCGGCACCTGTCAGCAGCCTGTCTATAGCCATTACGTGTGCTTTTGCCAGGTCTACCACATGCAGGTAATCACGCACGCAAGTACCATCGGGGGTATCGTAGTCGTTTCCGAAAATGGTAACCTGCTCGCGCATGCCAATGGCTGTTTGCGTAATAAATGGCACCAGGTTGCTCGGAATGCCCAACGGAAGCTCACCTATTTTGGCAGAGGCATGTGCCCCGATCGGGTTGAAATAGCGTAGCGCAATAGAGCTGATGGCACTGCCGCTGGCAGCCACATCGGTCAGAATTTCTTCGCAGATTTTTTTGGTGTTGCCATACGGGGAGTTAGCTTTCTGTACGGGCGTCTGTTCCGTAACAGGCAGCTGCTCCGGAATACCATACACGGTGCAGGAGGAGGAGAAAACCAGCTTGGTTACATTAAACTCGCTCATAACCTGCAGCAGCACCACCAGCGAACCTACGTTATTGTGGTAATAATTCAGCGGTTTTTCTACTGATTCGCCTACGGCTTTGTAAGCGGCAAAATGGATAACGCCTGCCAGATCAGGTTCTTTCTGAAACACATCGCGCATAGCAGCAGCATCTGTGCAGTCGATTCGGTAGCAGGACACCCGCTTGCCTACAATAGATTCGATACCTGCCAATGCCCGTTCTTCTGAATTATTGAAATTATCTACAATTACGGGTTCGTAGCCTGCCTCTATAAGTTCTACTACGGTGTGGGAGCCTATATAACCTGCTCCTCCGGTTACCAAAATCTTTTTCAATGCTGCTTACTTTATAAGTGAGAGACCAAATTAATTGATCTTTTTATGTTGTGAAAGGTTATAAACCGTTAAATCTACAAAAACTACCCAATTTCAGGTAACAAAATTATATCTATTTGGATTATATAATCTTTATAATTTATAAAGCCCTGACACCTGAAACATTTATCTGGTACTCATTGGCTTGTTCATCAGGCTTTTCTGCGCTCACAAATGTAATGTTTTCCGTTAACTCCTACTAATTTCTACTTTTTTTGCACCACAGCGTAAACTTCCAGGCTTAAAACAGCAGGCAACCCTTGAAGCAGATTGACCAAAATGCCTTCGGAAGGCCATTTTCATTAGAAAAATTTAACTTTTGCCCCAAACAGCTGCCACCATACGCTCCTTACCGAAAAGGTCCTGCAGCACTTTTACCTGCTTATACCCTGCCTGCTCCAGCATTTGCTGCGTGGCCTGGCCATAGCGTTCGTTTATCTCGAAGTAGAGGCCGCCACCCGGCTTCAGAAGCTGCTGCCCCAGCACGGCAATTCTATTGTAGTATTTCAGGGCATTGTTGTCGGGCACAAAGAGGGCCAGGTGCGGCTCAAATTCCAGCACGTTGGCACGCATCAGCTCCATCTCCGACTCCAGCACATATGGCGGGTTGCTGATCAGGATGTCGAGGGAGTGTGCGGGTATGGCTGCTACAGGCTCAAAAACATCTTGCTGCAGCCAGGTAATGTTTACCTTGTACTTTTCGGCATTGGCGCGTGCCACTGCCAGGGCATCGGCCGAAACATCGAGACCACAGACCTGCGCACCCTGCAGGTTGGTAGCCAGCGCAATAGGTATGCAGCCGCTGCCGGTGCCGATATCGAGTATGTGGAGGTGCTGCCTCCCTTTATGCTGCTGTAGAATCAGGTGCACCAGTTCTTCGGTTTCGGGCCTGGGTATGAGCACACGCTGGTCTACTAGCAGTTCCAGGTCGTAAAAGTGCGCCACTCCCAATACATACTGCAGAGGCTCCTGCTGCAAAAGGCGTTCTGTTATTTTCTGGATAGCTGCTAAATGCTGCTCCTCTACCTCCTGCTCGCGCGTCAGGCTCAGTTCCAGCCTCGATTTCTGCAACACATGCTCTACCACCTGCTGCGCCATAGCACCTGCCTCTGGTGCCGGGTACAGCTGCTGCAACGTTTCTTTTAAAGATCTGGTCGTGTCCTGAATGGTTGCCACTATTTTGATTGTTAATTGTTACTTGTTGTAGATAGACGTAAGTAGCAGGGATTTTAAACCTTAAGTGTCTTTCAGGGCCGCAAGCGTTTTGCCGGCGAACCGCCTTGCTACTTGTGTCCTATTACTTACCTTTGCCAAAGTTACAAACTTACCATGACATCAGCCGACGAACTATACATGCGCCGGGCCCTTGAACTGGCGGCGCTGGGCCGTGGCACAGCAAGCCCTAACCCGATGGTGGGCTGCGTTATCGTGCATAACAACGTTATTATCGGGGAAGGATGGCACCGGCAGTATGGCGGCCCCCATGCCGAGGTGCATGCCGTGCAGGCTGTGCAGGACAAAAGCTTGCTGCCCGAGAGCCGGGTATACGTAACGCTGGAGCCCTGTTCCCATTTCGGCAAAACACCGCCCTGCGCCGATCTGCTCATCAGCAGTGGCGTGCGCGATGTGGTTGTCTGCAACACCGACCCTAACCCGCTTGTTTCGGGGCGAGGCATAAAAAGGCTGCAGGAGGCGGGCATACAGGTGCAAACCGGGTTGCTGGCGGCCGAGGGACTGGAGCTGAACAAGCGCTTTTTTACGTTTCAGAACCTGAAGCGGCCTTATATTATTTTAAAATGGGCCGAAACCGCCGATGGCTTTATTGCCGGGCCAGGTTGTGAGCGGGTACAGATTAGTGGCAAGCTGGCGCGAAGGCTGGTGCACAAGTGGCGCACCGAGGAGCAGGCCATTATGGTTGGCACCCGCACCGCCCTCCACGATAACCCGCACCTCGACACGCGCCACTGGCCCGGCCATAACCCACTGCGCATCGTCATAGACAGGCAACTGCAGTTACCCGAGCACCTGCACCTGTTCGATGGGAGCCAGCCCACACTCGTGTATAACTACCTGAAGCAGGAGCAGCCCCAGGAGAACCTGACCTTTGCGCAACTACAGCAGGAGCAGGACTTGCTGCCGCAACTGTTCCAGGACCTCCACCAGCGTAATGTGTTGTCGGTACTGGTAGAAGGTGGCACGTACCTGCTCGAGAGCCTGCTGCAGCAAGGCCTCTGGGACGAAGCCTTCATCTTCAAAAACACCGCCAAAACCTTAGGGGCAGGCATAAAAGCACCCGTAATGGTTGGCGGCAACTTAAAGAACAGCCAAACCTTTGGCACAGATTTGTTGTTCCAGTTTGGCAATTTAAATGAGTGAGAGAAATAAATTTTGAGTGAATGAATATGAGATAGAGTGAATAAAAAGCGAACGAAAAACATTAACTTCAACAATTTTCAATTGACTTTAGATAATCAGCAGATACACTTTTACCAACAGTATAGCGGCAGCAAGTCTACTCACTTTTATTATATTCACTCACTCAAAATTCTTAATTGAAAAATCACTCAATCAAAACTCACAATTAAAAAGATGGCTGAATCACTTTTAGTAGACGCGACGCTTAGCAAAGAAGAAAAATATAAAAGCCTGCTGCCTCAGATAGAGGCGCTGGTAACCGGCGAAACCGACCTGATTGCCAACATCGCGAACCTGGTGGCTGCGCTGAAGCAGGCGATGGGCTTTTTCTGGGTTGGGGTGTATTTTAACAAAGAGGGGCAGCTGGTGCTGGGGCCATTTCAGGGGCCGGTGGCTTGTACGCGCATTCCGTACCACAAAGGCGTTTGCGGTGCCTGCTACACCCAACAGCAAACCATACTCGTGCCCGATGTAGAAGCGTTTCCGGGGCACATAGCCTGCAGCTCCGACTCTAAATCTGAAATTGTGGTTCCTGTTCTAAAAGATGGCGAAGTAAAACTGGTACTCGACGTAGACAGCGACAAACTGAACGATTTCGACGAAACCGACCAGCACTACCTGGAGCACCTCATGAAACTAGTAGCCAACTGGTACTAAAACAGCAGCTACCCTTGACTAAAATCCTCTACAACTCTCTCGGAAGGCCATTTTCATTGGAATAATTGCTGGTTGTTGGTTGTTAATTGCTGATTGTTTTATGGCTAACTGGTTAAATTGCTGCATTAAAGGTAAAGCAGGTAAGACCTCGCAGTGTGCACAGCTCCTGCGAGTGTCTGATAGAAGCAGTAAGAAGGAGGAAAACCAGCTTTAAAAACAGTCTAGCCCCTGAGGTCTAAAATCTATAAAAAGCTTCTGAAGGCTAATTTCATTTGAATAATTTAAAGCACAGCTAATGGCAGTGCACTTTACAGCTAAACCGTATGAATAAGAATAACCTATTTTTAGTACTGGCTGCTTTTGCCGCCATGGCAACTGCCTCGTGTTCGAAAAAGCCTTTTGATGTGGAGCGTGTGGAAGTGGCACAGGGCCAGACTTTTAGCATTTGCCTGGACCAGGCACTGCCACCGGAGCGACAGTATTTCTACTCCATCCAGTTTGTGACCAAAGACAGCCTGCGCTATACCACCGTTGGCCCCTTAACCGCCGATTCAACTGCCACCGACAACTGCTTTACCGAAACCAAGTTCCGCTACAGTATGAGCGCTTACGCCGACGAAACCATAAGTGCCATCGAGAACATCAGCAACCAGAACCTGGATACCTGCCGCGTACAGATTTATACTGACCGGCAGCTGGAGCAAGGCAAAATGGTGCTGGAGAAGGTGTTTACTGCTGAGGATTTTAAGTAAGGGTTGTGGCTGGGAATGGTTTTCTAATATCAACATTTTTGATTTTGAATAACCAATCTGGTGAAGCTCCTAAGCTGCTATAATTATTTATCTAAATCGTTCTTAGAAAGTAATGCTTGGTTGTGGAAAGGTCAATTGTAAGCAGCAGGGGAGGCTAACAGCCGATGAATTACCCAATTATTTTATTTTATGCGTTTTTATTTTTTAGTAAAGATGGTTTTGAAGTATTCGCACACGATGACCATGTTTTCGTTGAAATGCTCTCCATACGGTTTCATTTCCCTTGCATAATATGCTTTATGCACTTTTCTCCAGTATCCTAATGACTTATCACCTTCGCCTTCTGCCTGAGCGAATGCAGCAGATACTTTGTTGTAAGGGACTTGCTTTATCTTTGTCGTTTCTATTATTGCCTTTGCATTTCCGGCCCAATCAGTAACAACATACTGGTCCCCAACTTCAGGTAACTGCTCCTTGTTTCTCTGGTACCACCAAAGAGAAGTGGCTGTAGCTTGTTTTATACCTTTCACCACCAACTCGGCACACTCGTCAGCATCCTTCTTGTTATCACAAAAGTAAAATGAAACAGGTGTTTCTTTGATGGGGTTATCAGGAGTCTGAGCTATGAAACCAGTCCAAAGAGTTTCAGCTGAAGTATAATTTTCTTCTATTCCGTCCACTTAAATTTTCTGTTTTCTCTAAATAACGCTAATAACTTGAGAAAAGGCAATGCTGACAAGCGGCATTCTATTCTGCTTATTTTTTGTAGAAGGCGGCACAATCTATTGGTGTAAGCGGCGACGAGGCCGTTAGCAGAAGCACAAAGCCTGCACAATATTGTAGCCACTTTTACTTCATTTTTTCCGTCAGATAAATTCTATATCGTTTGTCATTCGTTAAAGGAAAGCATGCTTTCACCATTCCATTATCTTCTTTTGTTCGAACAGTTATAAGAGTTGCTTTGCTTTTATCAGAGAATCTAAATATGTGCCTTACCGTCGCCCGATCAAAAATCCGAGGTTCAGCCCCGTCAGTGGCGTAACTCTATTTTCACCTAAATAATTTTTAGTGTACCCTGCTCCTAACGTCAGCGTTAAACTGAATCCGTTGTTATAGTTTCTTTGCATTCCCCACACCGGCCCAACACTAAAGGAGGCTTGGTTTACGGAATAGTCATTTTTTAAAATGGAGGCGGTGCTTCCAGATGTACTAAGTGCTATAAAGTTGCCAGAGTTATAAGCGGTGTTCTTTTCCTGCTCCTGCCTTTTAGATAAATTATAATACTTGCGTGCCTGTACTTCCAATGAGGGAAACAAAAAGGCTCTAATACCAATTTCGTTATGGTAACGTATTCCAAAATTAAGTTTAGGATTAATATTCACTGTTGTTAATTCGGCAATTCTTCGCTCATACTCCAGACCGGGAGTACGAAAGTTTAATTTGAAAAGGCTTCTGACAACTGTGGCAGGCTGCTCGCTCTGTGCCTGTACAGCACCAAATGATGCCAGGATAATAGTTAAAGTAAATAGTAGTTTTGCTTTCATATGTGCTTATAGATTTGATTTAGCGTATCATGTAGATTTCTGCAACGGCTCATGCAATTTCACTTTCCAGCTCAACTGTACTATCTCTCCAAGCCTTTCCCTCACAGAATAAACGCAGTAATAATCTAACTGGTCAGGAGCCCCTCTACTATTGCATAATCTCAAGGCAATATACAACTTTAAGCATATTGCTACTATAACACCAGCTACATTTTTCACGCAACTGCAGAGCCAAAAGCAGCAGGGGCTGCCCCGAAGATCCGGAGCAGCCCCTGCTGTATAATCTAGAGTTGCGGTCTTTTATGAAAACAGCGAAGGCGTTGGCGTTTTGAGCTGGGCAATAACAGTTTCGCCACCTTTTGTTTTTTGGCCTAGTTCTACCTTAATTTCTGTATCGAGGGGCAGGAACACATCTACGCGGGAGCCGAACTTTATGAAGCCGAACTCTTCGCCCTGGCTTACTTCATCGCCTTCCTTCACATACCACACAATACGGCGCGCCATGGCTCCGGCAATCTGGCGAAAAAGCACTTCAGGGCCAGCCGTAGATTCTACTACTACTGTGGTGCGTTCGTTCTGGGTACTGGACTTTGGGTGCCAGGCCACAAAGTAGTTGCCTGGGTGGTACTTAAAATATTTTACGATGCCAGAAACCGGGTTACGCGTTACGTGCACGTTTATAGGCGACATAAAAATAGAGATCTGCTTGCGCCTCTCCTTAAAATACTCCGGCTCTTCAATTTCTTCTATCACCACTACCTTGCCATCGGCGGGAGCTACAATCAAGTCTTCGTGCAGGAGCAGGTTACGGTAGGGGCTGCGGAAGAACTGCAAAATCAGCAGAAAAACAATAACTGAAATAGCAGAGAAAATTCTGTTAAACGTCATGTTGGCTGCATTGTAGTTATAAAGCAACAGGTTAATGACCAACAAGATCAGCAATGTAAAAAAAAGTATTCGTCTTCCTTCCTTATGAATTTTCATCCGTAGTTTTATTAGCAGCAGTCACTTTAATATTCTGCAATGGTTTCATCTATAAATAGAGCAAACCAATATCGGGGATAAAATTAGATAAACTTTAGCTTATTTGGCAATAAATTATTAGAAACTGCACATAATCCCCCTGCACGCGTTTTTGCTAAAATATTTTAAGAAATGCCACTATAAACGGAATGGCCAGCAACAGGCTGTCGAAGCGGTCTAATATACCACCGTGGCCTGGCAACAAAGTACCGGAATCTTTAACGCCTAAACTCCGCTTCAGCATCGATTCTACCAAATCGCCCAGCACTCCGAAAACAGATATGATAATGGCGGTGCCTATCCATTGGTACAGTTCCAGGTCAGGAAAGAACATCGAGAGCACATAAGCTACTCCTACAGCCGTTAGCACCCCTCCGGCCCAGCCTTCCCAGGTCTTGCCCGGCGATACCCTCGGCAGCAGTTTGTGCTTGCCAAAGCTTTTACCAAATGCATACGCTCCTGTGTCAGAAGCCCATATAAGAAGCAGCGCACCCAATATAGGTTGCCAGCTATAGTCGCCCTGCAGGTAGCCCAGCAGGTGCAAAAGGCCAAACGGAACACCTATATAAAGCGCACCCAGCATGGTAAAGGCAATATTGGTGAATGGCTGTGCATGCTTGCGGTATAGCTCCAGCACCGGCACCATAAACAGTGTTGGCGGCAGCAGGTAGAGTATTTCCGGGGCTACAAATTTCTTTTCAACCACAAACACGCTTACATAAATCAGGCAGCCCAGTGTTAAGCCCACGCCCCTGTGCGGCTTAATGCCCTGCGCAGCCACCAGCCGGTAAAATTCCAGTATACCCAGCAGCGTGAGCCCCAGAAAAAGCGCAAAGTACGTCCACTCGCTATACAGAATACCGCCTATAAAAAGCGTGGCGCCTAGCACCCCCACAATTATGCGCTGCTGCAGGTTGTTAAGAGAAGCTAATTTTTGACTCATGTAGTGTGTTTGATCCGGAGGTGCAACTATGGCAAAAATAGGGTTTAAATAGAGAATGCCAAAAACTTAAACATCGTCCATTCTGTCGGGTGAGCTGCTGGTATCGGTTAGGTTGGCGGCAGGCTCAGGTTCTGCTTCCCGCTTCTGCAAAAGTGGCAGCTTCATGAACTCGTTGTAGAGGTAGTAGAGCAAAGCAGCACTCAGCACAACCGACATGGCCACGCTGTAAATCGGCATTGGTTCCGACGATTCTATATCGGCCTCTATCCTGCCGGTTTGGTAGAGGTACAGGAGCAGCACCGTAAAACCATTGTTTACAAAGTGCGCCACAATGGGCACGCTAATTCTGCCCGACCACCAGTACAGGTAGCCAAACAAGGCGCCTAGCACCATGCGGGGCACAAACCCGAAGAACTGCACATGAATGGCACTAAAGGCGATAGCTGCCACCCAAATGCCTACATGCCCATTGCCGGACCAGCGCTGGATCTGCCGCTGCACCACCCCTCTGAATAGTAACTCCTCGCCTATGGCCGGAATAACAGCAATTACCAGCAGCCCCACCAGCAGCTCCGGAACAGTGGTGAACTTGGCAAACAACTTGGTGAGTTCGGCAGCATACTCTTCTTTCTGCCGGGCCCATTCCTCAAATGTTTTCATGAACTCAGGCAACGACATGTTGGCATTCCAGTAAATAATGAGCGAGTTGGCAGGCATGATCACGATAATCAGCAGGCCGCTCAGCAACACCAGGCCAAGCATAGGGCGGCCTTTCCAGTTCAGGTAGCGGCCCAGGTCGTAGCCCAACGACTGTATGAGCAGCAACGGAGCCAGCACAAACATGCATATCGACACAATGCCCTGGTAAAACATTATAGCATTGCGCCCCTGCGGGAACTCCGTCGGGTTTTTCAGGGCCCTCTCTAGCTCAAACATACCTACTCCAAACAGCATGTCGCCAAATACGGCATATAAAAAAGTGGCTACAAAAGCCCCTCCTATCACAAAGGCAATCAGCAACAGCAGCACCAGAAATGGACTTGTTTCTTTCGGGATGAAACCTTTCATAGAGAAGTTTAGGTTTAATTGATGTAAATTTACGTGAAAAAATAAATTAAGCTTTGGTAAAGATAGCGAACATAGAACTTGGCGAGTTTCCGCTGCTGCTGGCACCTATGGAAGACGTAAGCGATCCGCCGTTCCGGAAGGTGTGCAAAGCAAATGGCGCTGATTTGATGTATACGGAATTTATCTCGTCGGAGGGTTTGATCCGGGATGCAGCCAAAAGTCTGCAGAAGCTCGACATTTTCGATTATGAGCGCCCGATCGGCATCCAGATTTTCGGCTCTGAGATAGATTCGATGCGCGAAGCCGCCATTGTATCGACACAGGCAGGCCCCGACCTGATTGATATAAATTACGGTTGCCCTGTAAAAAATGTGGCCTGCAAAGGTGCCGGAGCCGCCCTGCTCCGCGACATCCCGAAAATGGTGCAGATGACTTCCGAAATCGTGAAGGCCACGCACCTGCCGGTAACGGTAAAAACACGCCTCGGCTGGGACGATAACACCAAAAACATTGTAGAAACAGCCGAGCGCCTGCAGGATATCGGCATTAAAGCCCTGAGCATACACGGCCGCACCCGTGTGCAGATGTACAAAGGCGAAGCCGACTGGAGTCTGATAGCCGAAGTTAAGAACAACCCCCGCATGAAGATCCCGATCTTTGGCAACGGCGACATCGACACACCTGAAAAAGCACTAGAGTACCGCAACCGCTACGGTGTGGATGGCATCATGATCGGCCGGGCCTCTATTGGCTACCCCTGGATTTTTAACGAGATAAAGCACTACATGGCAACCGGGGAACAACTGCCGGGGCCAACCCTGGAGGAGCGCGTAGCTGTTTGCCGCCAGCACTTTACGCACTCGCTGGAGTGGAAAGGCGAAAAACTTGGCATTTTTGAAATGCGCCGCCACTACACCAACTACTTCAGGGGGTTGTCGCACTTTAAGCCGCTGCGCATGCGCCTGGTGCAGTCCGAAGACATAAACGAAATTTACGATACGCTGGAGGAGATTGCCCAGACCATGAGTTTCGTTTAATAAACCTTTTTATAAATTATTTGAATAAAAATGTCCTCCAAAAGGTTTTTTAGCCTTTTAGACTCCAGGGCGCTGGCAGCACCTGATCTGTTACCGGTGCCCTGCATTTGCATGAAAAGGTTTCGACCCTTGGCATAGAAATGGTTGTAAAGGTCTCCGAAGGGCATTTTCATTCGAATAATTTGATTGTTGATTTGAAGGCGCAACGCAGCTTTTACATTTCTTAATAACAACCAACAATCAGCAACCATCAATTAACTAAACACCATCAAAACAACTATTCCTCCCGCACAAGTCAAAACTGCCGTTCCGGTACTTACCTGGCTGCTGATTATCGTGCTCACCTTTATCTGGGGCACTTCTTTTATTCTGATAAAAAAAGGACTTGTCGTTTTTGCCTCCGATGAGCTGGGAGCCTTACGCATTGTCATTGCCTGCCTTTCGCTGCTGCCCTTTGCCATTGCCAACCTGCGCAAAATAGCGCCCGACCGCTGGAAGTTCCTGCTGCTGAGCGGGCTGCTGGGCAATCTGTTCCCGGCGTTTCTGTTTGCTTATGCCGAAACTGAGCTGGCAAGCGGACTGGCAGGTGTGCTCAATTCGCTCACGGCCCTGTTTACTCTTTTGATTGGTGCAGCCCTTTTCCGGCAGCGCATTACCTGGCTGCGTATGGCAGGCATTTTAGTGGGCATAGCAGGCACCGCCATGCTCATTTTTACCGGAAACGGAAATGCCGAAACGAGCAATGCCTTTTATGGGCTTTTTATTGTAATCGCCACCATCTGCTATGGCGGCAGCGCCAACATCATCAAGTTCAGGTTGCAGGGCATACACCCGGTCGTGATGTCGAGTATGGCTTTGCTGACAGTGGGACCTTTGGCAGCTGTTTACCTGGGCACAACAGATGCCTTTCACAAACTGCAGGTTACCGAAGGAGCCTGGGAAGCCTTGCTATATATTGCCCTGCTGGCAGTTTTCAGCACCGCCATCGGCCTGATTCTGCTCAACAAGCTCATCCATATCTCCACGCCCGTTTTCGCCAGCACCATCAACTACCTCATCCCGATTGTGGCGCTCATGTGGGGCGTGCTCGATGGCGAAACCATTCAGACCTGGCACTACCTGGGCATGGTGGTTATTCTGGCAGGCGTTTTTATTGTGAACAGGGCCAGGTAAAAATGCGTGCTTAGCAGCACCACAACTCACGGCATTGCTTATTTCTATTTCTGGTGGTACTTCAGCCTCCTACACCTCCTGCAACGGCACCTTTTTGGCTATGCTCATGCCAGGTTACAAAAAATGCCGGGCAGTTTTTATGGAGTTTATCGAAAACGACCTATCTGGCAGCAGTATATTTTCGTTTACGCATATTATTTACTTATTTGTGGAGTTAAAAACTTATCTATCCTGTTAAATGACGTTATTCCGGACAGTTCTTAGCTTCTTGTTAATTCTTTTAACTGCTTCTCAGGTCTTTTCACAGGAAGAAAACAAAAAGACTGCCATTGCTGAGCTTAAACTGCAGGCCGTAAACGATACGGCCTTTATGTTGCGCACCACCACCGAAACCGGAAACCTTGTAAAATATAACGGTCCGCTGCCACTACGCATAAACGGGTCATTGCAGGAAACCAGCTTCACCGAGGGCGAGGCAGTACTCTCACTGGCAGCCCCTGCCAACCTTATCCAGGTTACTGCCAACCTGGACACGCGCACCATTGCCCGCCTCTACCAACCTAATGCCGATTCTGAGCACGGGGTAAGAGAATTCCCGATGTGGGTCTCTATTCTGCCGCCGCTCCTGGCCATTGTGCTGGCGCTTATTTTCCGGGAAGTACTGCTGGCGCTGTTTGCCGGTATTTGGGTAGGAAGCTTTGTTATTTATGGCCTTTCTTTTAAATCGATGTTTACCGGCCTGCTCGCTGTGGCCGACACTTATTTAGTAGGCGCACTCACCGATACCGATCACGTGTCTGTTATTCTGTTTTCGATGCTGATAGGCGGCATGGTGGCCATTATCTCGAAGAATGGCGGCATGGCGGGTGTGGTAAACCTGCTTTCTGGCTATGCCAGGTCTGCCAAAAGCTCGCAGGTGGTGACCTGGGGCCTGGGACTAGCCATCTTTTTTGATGATTATGCCAACACCCTGATCGTGGGCAACACCATGCGACCAGTAACAGACAAACACCTGGTTTCCCGCGAAAAACTGGCTTATATCGTAGACAGCACGGCTGCGCCAGTGGCAGCCATCGCATTTGTAACAACCTGGGTCGGAGCCGAACTGGGTTATATAAAAGATGCTGCCAGTAGCTTGGGTATTCAGGAGGGAGCGTATTCTTTGTTCTTCAATTCGTTGCAATATGCCTATTACCCTGTGCTCACGCTGGTGTTTATGCTGATGCTGATCCTCATGAACCGCGACTTTGGATTGATGCACAAAGCAGAGACCCGGGCGCGTACTACAGGTGCGGTAAGTGCTATTCGCATAAACGAAAAATCGGAGGAAAAACAGCAGCAGGAGATGGCTGAGTTTGCTCCTGTGGACCCAAGCCGTAGCAGAGCTGTTAATGCACTGTTGCCTGTGCTCATCGTTATATTCGGAACCATAGTGGGCTTACTGTACACAGGCTTTAACCCTGCCGTTTGGGAAGATACTTCTCTTAGCTTTTTCCGGAAGCTTTCAGTTACCATCGGAGACTCCAACTCTTATGTTGCTCTTATATGGGCCTCTTTATCGGGGGTGCTGGCAGCCATAATATTAACCATCAGCCAGCGCATTATGAGCCTGTATGAAACCATGGAATCGTTGGTAACTGGTTTTAAATCGATGCTACCGGCTATTCTTATTCTGGTGCTGGCCTGGTCGCTGGCATCGGTTACAAAAGAGCTTTATACAGCCGAGTACCTCACCTCCCTTTTCTCAGGCAATGTGTCGCCACGGTTTCTGCCAGAGATCACCTTTTTTCTGGCAGCCATAATTGCTTTTTCTACTGGCTCCAGCTGGGGCACAATGGCTATTCTGTACCCGCTTATGCTGCCAGCCGCCTGGTATGTGTGCCAGCAGTTGGGCATGTCGCAGGAAGAAACAATGCCTATTATTTATAACATAATTTCGGTGGTGTTAGCTGGCTCCGTGTTCGGCGACCACTGCTCCCCTATTTCCGATACCACTATTCTCAGCTCCCTTGCCTCCGGTTGCAACCACATCGACCACGTAAAAACCCAGATGCCTTATGCCATAACTGTGGCTTTGGTGGCTAATCTTATCTGCACCAATCTCTCGAGCTGGGGCGTAAACTGGTTCCTGGTATACCTGATCGGGGCGGGTGTGCTCTGGCTCATTATCCGATTTCTGGGAACAAAGGTGGAGGCTGCGCCACCCACCCGGCAAGGGAAGCTGTTTTGACAGTGATGTGGAAGTGCTTCTGCAGAAAACTACAGCGTTAGTTCATAAAAGTCCTGCACCACTGCCCGGGCACCATAGCTTTCTTTGTTCGCAATAAGGCCTTCGTTCAGGTACTGCCCCTGCTGCTCTGTAGAGATGCCGAAGCTGAAGTATTTTTTGTGTGGATACACTTGCGTAAGCAGTTCGTGTATAAGAGCATCTAAGGCATAAGCGGCACGGCCTGCTGCAGTGGTGGCAATGTACTGGCAATGCGCTACTTGCGCTGTTTCGTATACTACTACCCCTGCTACCATAGCTCCTTGGTGCATCGCAACAAACAACTTTATGTTATCAGGGAAAAGAGAGACTAGTTTCTGAAGCTCGGCTGCTGAGTGCACAGGGGTTGTTTGATACTTGCTTTCCAGTAGTTCCTGCTCCATTTGCATGAACGTCTCGAGATCAGCGGAGGGAGCAACTAAAACACCTGTTTTTTCGGCTTTTGTTATTTGCCACCTCCTGGTTCTGGAGTAGCCTGGTTGCTCCTGCAACTCAATAACCGAACTTACATCGCGCCGGTAAAGCGCGGCCTGGTGCCGGAACAGCGCATACAGATCTTCCTCAGCTGGCAACTGATGGTAAATGTGCGGAATTGCTTTGTAGATTAACCTTCTGGACCCTTTCTCTCTGAAGTAGGAAAGCAATGCCTCGAACACCTCCAGCATCAGCGGCACTTTCATGCTGCTGCCGCTAATAATACTACCATACGTTAAACCGCCATGGGAGTAGATGGTATCGCCAGCCACATTGGCAGGCAGCAGCGCCACCAACTTACCTTTATGGAAGAACAGCAGCGAGTGGTCCTCAAACCTGTCTGCATGGTACTCCATGTAGTTTCGCTGTAACAGAAACGTGCCGTTTTTAGAGGAAGATACAAAAGCATCCCAGGCAGCTTTATGCTCCGGGCTATATCGTTCTATATGTACTGTTGCTGCTGAACCCACCTTCTTTAGATGTTAGACTTTAGATACCTTCTTTAGATGTTAGACTTTAGATGCTAGATTTTTGTTTGAATCCCTAAATCTTGAAATTTGAAAGCCTTCAAACAATTTATCACATCAATCATTTAGCCATTAAACCATTTAAAAATCAGCTTCCAAATTATTCTAATGAAAATAGCCTTCCGAAGACTTTTAGGCTTTTTTTCGCTTAGGGTCTGGTTCTATCAGACACTCGCAGGAGCTGCGCACACTGCGAGGTCTTACCGGCAATAGCTTTAAATCTACAAATACATTAACACATTAAACCATTAGCATATACGCAACCAATTATTCGAATGAAAATGGACTCCAGAAGATTATTAAGCTAAATCTGGTCAAGGGTCAAAGCTGCTCAAGCTCCTAAACTTTCTAACTTTAACCTCTCCAACTTTCTAACTCAGAAAATCACCTGTTCAGCACAATCCGGAAAGTGGTGCCTTTGCCTATTTCAGAGGACTTTACGGTAAGTTTTCCTTCGTGATAGTTATCGATGATGCGTTTGGCGAGGGCCAAACCCAAGCCCCAGCCTCGCTTTTTGGTGGTGTAGCCGGGCAGAAACACCGAGTCGATCTTGCTTTTGGGGATGCCTTTGCCGGTATCGGTAATATCGAGGGCGATGTAGCTTTTGCCGAGCAGCGAGAGTTGCAGGGTTATGCTGCCTCTGCCTTCCATGGCATCTACGGCATTTTTGCAGATGTTCTCTATTACCCAATCAAAAAGCGGCACATTAACCTTAGCTGTTATTTCTGGCGGAAAATCTGCCTCTATGCTAAAGGCCACTTTGCTCGAAATGCGGTTCTGCAGGTAGTTAATGGCATTGTGCGTTACCTGTAGTATGTTCTCGTCGCGGAGCAATGGCACAGAACCGATGTTAGAGAAACGCTCTGTAATAACCTCCAGGCGCCTGATGTCTTTCCAGAGCTCTGCTACAATGGGTTCATTTTCGAACTTGGGGCTGGTTTTCATGTACTCGTACCAGGCCATAAGCGAGGAGAGCGGCGTGCCCAGCTGGTGCGCGGTTTCTTTGGCGAGCCCTACCCACACCCGGTTCTGCTCGGCCCTGCGGGAGTAGCTGAAGGCAAAATAAGCAATCAGGGCGAAGCAGGCGATAACCACCAACTGCACATAAGGGTAATAGCGGAGCTGCGAGAGCAAATCAGAATCTTTATAAAAAACGTAATTAACCGAGCCTTCTGCCCAGGGCACCACAATCGGGTCGTGCTGCTCCTTCATTTTCAGGATCTGGCGCTGCAACAGCTGATTTTTTCTGGCCTCTGAAATGTTTTCCGGAAAATTAATGTTCTTTGTATCTAGAATATTCTCATATTCGTCTGTAAGAATAACGGGCACTGTATGATTGGAAGATAGTATTTCCTGCTCTATGAACACAATATTATCGTCGCTGGGGGCATTGATCATGTAGCGCAGGCCTTTGGCATACAGCTGCACCAGTTCGCGCTCACTTTCAGACAATTTACTTACTAGTATGTTGGTATAGGTAATGGTAGCAGCACCAATAATGAGGGCAATAACAACAACCAGGAGCTTTATCCTGTTCTTCTGAGAATAGATAAGTATCATGCAGAGTAAGACGAAAATTATCTGAAATTAGTATAAATTATTTATTAAGGGCAAGTAACTTTCATTTTAAAAAATCAGGGCGTAAATTTGCGTTCTAGTATTTACCTCATAACTATGCTTCAGAATTTCAAAGCAATCAGCCTCTCTTACAAGAAAGCACCGCTGGACATCAGGGAACTGATTGCATTAGATGAGATATCGTGTAGGCAATACCTCCAAACACTCAAAGGCTTTATTCAGGCCTCCGATATTCTGGTGCTCTCTACCTGCAACCGCACCGAAGTTTATTACAACTCCGATGCAGATTACAGCACCGAGATTGTAAAGCTGCTGGGCATTACCAAGGGCATCGAGAACATCAGCAAATATTTCGATTATTTTACCATACTGAACGAACACGACGATGCCGTGCAGCACCTGTTCGAGGTTTCGATGGGGCTGGAGTCGCAGGTGGTGGGTGACATGCAGATTACCAACCAGGTAAAGCAGGCTTACCAGTGGGCAGCCGACAACGAAACGGCAGGCCCTTTTCTGCACCGCCTGATGCATACGATCTTCTTTACCAACAAGCGTGTGGTGCAGGAAACTGCCTTCCGCGATGGTGCTGCCTCTACCTCTTATGCTGCCATTGAACTGATCGAGGACCTGACAGCAGAAATTACAGAACCTGCTATTTTAGTTGTTGGCCTGGGCGAGATTGGCGCAGATGTTTGCCGCAACCTGAAAGACAAAGGTTTTAAAAATGTAAAAATAACGAACCGTACCCTGAGCAAAGCTAAAATACTGGCTGAAGAGTGCGAGATGGAGGTACTGCCGTTCGAAGAAATAGTGCAAGGCTTGAAAGAGGCCGATGTTATTATCTCATCTGTAGCCCGCGAAATGCCTTTCTTTACAAAAGAAATGATTAAGCGCCTGAACGTACTTACCTATAAGTTTTTTATAGACTTGTCGGTGCCACGTAGCGTGGAGGCAGAAGTAGAAAGTATTCCGGGCGTGCTGGTTTACAACATCGATATTATTCAGAACAAAGCTTCTGAGGCACTGCAGCAGCGTATTAACTCGGTTCCTAAGGTAAAGGAGATTATTCTGGAGTCTATTGAGCAGTTTAACGACTGGTCGAAGGAGATGGTAGTGTCGCCTACAATCAACAAGTTGAAGAACGCCCTGGAGAGCATCCGGCAGGAGGAAATGGCGCGTTACCTGAAAAAACTGAGCCCGGAAGAAACCAAGCGCCTCGACAACATTACCAAGTCGATGATGCAGAAAATAATAAAACTGCCGGTGCTACAGCTAAAAGCAGCCTGCAAGCGTGGCGAAGCCGAAACATTAATTGATGTGCTGAACGACCTGTTCGATCTGGAAAATAAGTCGGTAGATACTTCGCACACGTTGTAATTGCAGCAAACTTACTATTAAAACAAAAAGGAGTGGTTCTGTTTAGAGCCACTCCTTTTTTTGTTGATTATGAAATATTAAAATAAGTGCATATTTTAATAGATATTATTATCTTTAAAAGTCAACAAACTTATTTAAAATGAAAAAACATTTATTCTTGTTCAGTCTTATGGCAGTTTTCTGCTTAGGCGCATGTACCAACCAGGCCCGTTATTTTTCCTTTCAGCCAGAGAGTGCGGCAATTAAAACTAACCCTAAAAAGGATGTAGCTCCCGAAGCTAACCAGGAACTTGCCCTGGTTGTTACTGCTGAATCTATGATCAGCGAAGAAGCTCCACAACCAGAAACTACTGATGCAGCAACGGTCTTGGCATCAGTTGAAAACAAGCCTATCGCCATTGCTCCTAAAATCTCTAAAGTAGCGCCTGACCTTGCAGCAAAAACAAGTATTACAGAAGCCGCCGCTGGTTTAAGCAAAAAGGAACTAAAAAAGGAAATCAAGAAAGTAGCTAAAGAAAAGAGACAAAGCAGCTCGGGCAAAAGTCAGTTAGTGGCACTTTTACTGGCTATTTTTGTTGGTGTTATTGGCATACACCGTTTTTACCTGGGGTATGTTGGTATCGGCATTGCCCAAATCTTAACCTTGGGTGGCTGTGGCATCTGGTCGCTTATAGACTTAATCCGAATTGCCATTGGAGACCTGAAACCCAAAGATGGTGATTACACAGAAAAGCTATAATATAATATAACGAATGAAGCAGTATCGGGTGTATTGGAATTATGGCAAGCTGTTTGGCTTAATTTGCTTACCGCTTCTGCTACTCTGCCTGCCTGCTTCTTTTTTTGATGAGGGTCAGTCGATGTGCCTGAGTGTATTGCTGGCTGATACTGAATGCCATGGCTGCGGCATGACGAGAGCCATCATGCACTTAATTCATTTCGATTTTGCCACAGCGCTGACTTACAACAAGCTTTCTGTTATAGTGTTACCTGTACTCATTTATCTGTGGGGCCAAACAATTTACCAGGAATTTCTTATTTACAGACGGCACCACGCGCAACTAACCTTAGAAAAGAAAAGAGCTGAAGCTTAAGGCAGTGCAAACCCTTAAAATTAAGTAAACGGCTATATTTTCTTAGTAAAAGAAAAAGTTAAAAGGCTCCCTGAAGTGATATCTGTACTTCGGGGAGCCTTTTAACTTTGAGTAACTTTTAAACGTTTGGGCCAACTACAATCCATATTTTCTTAAATATCTATGCAGCATTCTTCCAGACAATCGATTACATCTATTAATTTAGGAATCGAGAGGGAGTAGTAAATCTTCGTTCCGACTTTGAAAGAAGATAAAACACCTTTGTCTTTTAGCGTTATAAGGTGCTGAGAAGCAATTGCCTGAGGCAGATCCAGATACTTGTAAATCTCTGTAACCGTCATTTTCTCCTCCTTCCCCAGCAGATCTACAATCGCTAATCTTTTCGGGTGTGCCAGCACTTTCAGCATGGCAGCCGCTTTATCTATTTTCTTAGATTCAATTCTAGACAACAAACTTTTCATAATTTAAAATAATACCTAAACAGTTTCTACATACATTTAACATTCCTTGTCACATTTATACGGCACTTACAATATTTGGCTATACGCCGGTTAAAGCATTTCAATTATTTTATGAACTCATATAATGTAATCGGGCTAATGTCAGGCACTTCTCTCGACGGACTTGACATAGTACTTTGTAGGTTTACGTACGAAAACCAGAATTGGATATATAATATACTTAATGCTACTACATTACTATATGATGATTATTGGATTGACTCCCTCCGTGATTGCGAAACCTGCACTGGCCGAAAATTAATTGCACTTGACCATGAATACGGCAAGCACCTTGGCCAACAGGTAAAGGTGTTTGTGGAACAGCATAAAATTAAGGCAGATTTTGTGGCCTCACACGGCCATACTATCTTTCACCAGCCAGATCAGCATGTATCGCTGCAATTGGGCCATGGAGCCTACCTGGCAGCGCATGCGGGCCTGCCGGTTGTCTGCGATTTCCGCACCCTCGACATAGCGCTGGGAGGACAGGGCGCACCGCTTGTACCTACCGGAGATGAGCTACTTTTCCCGGAATATGATTTTTGCCTGAACCTGGGTGGCATCTCCAATGTGTCTTTTTCTTATAACGGGCAGCGGCTGGCCTTCGATATAAGCGCCTGCAACATGCTGCTGAACGCGTTGGCAAACGAAGCCGGACTGGCTTACGACGAAGACGGCCGCATGGCAGCATCAGGAAAACTGCACCAGGAGTTGCTCGAGCAACTGAATGCCCCTGCTTACTTTTCGGCGCCATACCCAAAATCGTTGGGCAAAGAGTGGGTGCTTGAAAACAGTTTGGCCACACTTCAGGCAGCGGCCATTCCACTTGCCGACAAGCTTCATACGAGTTGCCACCACATTGCCACCCAGATTAAACTGGCATTGCCCGTGCTGCACCAGCGGCGGCAGAAGATCTTAGTAACAGGTGGTGGCGCTTTTAACAAATACCTGGTTACGCTCCTCCAGCAGCACCTGGGCGACAGGTACTTGGTTGTGGTGCCTGCACCAGAGGTAGTGTCTTATAAAGAGGCGCTGATATTTGCTTTTCTGGGGGTACTGCGCTGGCAGGAGCAGCCAAACTGCCGCAGAACAGTAACCGGTGCTGCCACAGATTCTATAGGTGGCGCCATTTATTTTCGGTAACGCCTGCAACCCTGAGCAATAAAAACCCTTAATACCTTCTGGAGGCCATTTTTATTCGAATAATTTGGTTAAAAGCTGGTAATTAGTTTCAGATTGTATTTGAGATGTGACGTTTGAAGCTAAAAAAGCTGCAAAAGTGAAAGTCTGAAAACTTATAACGTTTAATTCAAAACTCCCTACCCTTGACTAAAAAAGCTTTAAATTCTTTCTGGAGGGCAATTTCATTTGAATAATTTCTTTTAGAACCTATAACACACAAAAGAGCCGGAGAAGCTCCGGCTCTTTTTTTCACCCTTATATTTTATATTCTATCCTTTTCTCTCTTTAAATCTCTGCACCTGCCACCTCTCTGTAAGATGATGCAAGTCAGGAACATCTAACTGATTTCTTTACCTGTTTTGAATTTTTAACGGGATATCATTTCACTTGTTATAAGAGAAACCTATTTATTTAACTTTTGGATAATAACATCAGGTGAAACGGAAGAAATGCTTGGTAAAGGCTACATATCGATTTCTCTATATACAACTAGTAGAAAGCTTGCCCGGGTTGTAACTTAAAAATCGAAATATTCGCCTTCCTGCAGTTCCACCTTTTTTTCCTCTTGTTGCTGTGCCTTTTTACTCTTAAAGATTTCGCGGAGCTTTTGCCCCTCCTGCTTTATGTCTGTCTTTATTTTCTCGCGCACCCGCTCTTCGTCGTAGCTTATTTTAAAGTTATCTTCCTTACCTTTTAACCTCAGAAAAAGCATGCTCCTGCCTGCATCAGGGTCTGCAGCCACTACACCATACACAGCGTCTTTATCGGCGCGCTTCTTCTGCAGCAACGGGAGCTTTATTTTGTAGTCCATATCCTGGTCGAAAGTGTGGGTGCCCGAAACTGACACCATAGGTACTGTAGACAGGTTGGAGCTAATATCCATTTCCGGTATGTAGATCGTGCGCTTCTGAATCCAGAAGTTGTTGTGCAGCTCCGAAAACCGCATATTGGCCAGCTCAGCACGCTTCACAAACACCGACATCTTCTGCATAGGAGCAAAGTTAATGAGCTGCCCATCGCGCACGGTAGCGGCTATTTCGGCTTGCATCAGGTCGGTTTTGGAGTTTAGCTGGCTATCGAAGTACAGTTCTGAGGCTATTTTGGCCGTCAGGCGGCCCCGCAGGTGGTGGTCCTGCACAAAGTCCTGCCCAAAGTTCTCGAACACGTAAAACAGGCTGTCTACCTGCATATTGGTAAGGCGGGTTTCGGTGGTAACCTTCAGGTGGTCGCGCTGCCGGGCATCGAGAGCACCACGAACCGCAAAGCTGCCGCCAATAGCGTTGAACGAAATATTGGGCGAAGAAATAACTCTGTTCCGTAATTCTATCTTTCCTTTTATGTTATCTCCTTTAAACCGCCTGAATTTTACGTTGCGGATGTTGGCGCTCAGGTCGAAAGCAACATATGGCGACACCACAAATTTATAATTACCGCCTCTCCCGTTTTTAGGAGCCGCTGCAACAGTCGTTACGGCACTCACTCCTCCTGTCCGTGCCTCTTCCGGGGTGTTAAATTTTTCACTTAGCAATTGGTCAAGGTCCAGGAGGTTACTATTGAAGTTGGCCTCTACGAGCAGCCGCTGCTTGTCTACCAGCAGCCAGGCAATAATGTTCCGGAACATGCCATTCAGCACAAAGTCGGACTTACCTAGCTTGCCTTTAAAATCGGATACAGCCACATCGCTGCGCTTAAACATAAAGTTGCCGCTCAGGTTCGTCAGGGGCAGCGGCAGTTCTTTTAGCGAGAGCGACACCTGGTGCAGCGTAACCTCTCCGGCTGTGTTAACGGCACCGCTGGCCGGGCTCTTTTTAAAGGCGCTTAGGTTGCCCTTGTACGACAGTTTAACATCTGCCAGTCCACTCCCGCCTTTTATCTCGCTAAGCTTCGCCAGCGTCAGCAGAAAGCCTACATCCAGCATCCCCTTCACATCGAAGGCAATAGTCGGGTTATCGAAGTTCTGGTAGCTGAGGCTGCCCGAAAAAGCTCTGCCATTGAGCCTGCCGCTCAAATCTTTCAGTTCCAGCACCGAAGTGCTGGCATTGTGTTTGGCACCGTTGCTGAAGGTGCCTGCAAAACTTACCTTCTCTACCTTCTGCTTTATATCAGGGTGATAAAATGAAGCATTGCGGCAGCCAAAGTTGAAGGAGATCTCAGGCGTTTTCTTGTCAGACATTTCGCCCTGAATACGGCCCTCAAAATAAACGTCGCCTTCGCTGCGGTACTGGCTGTAGGCACGGGTTACATCCTGCGGCAACAGCGACAGCAACGACTGCACATTGGTGTTCTTCCCCTCCAACTGCAGATCGAGCGCAGTAGGGCCGCCGTACCCGATCGTGCCACCTACCTGGTAGGCGGCTTCCTCAATCGTTACAACAGAGGGCTGTAAGGCAATGATTTTGTTCTGCCGGTTTATTGTCAGAAGGGTTTGCACCTCCACATTCTTTTCTTTGAAATACTCGCGCGTGCCCAACGCAATTATATTCACCTTTGCACTACCTGCCGTCTTCATTTCTATGGTTTCGGAAGACAGGGTAAGCGAAGCGTTCATTTGGTGCGCGTAGGCCTCGTAAATATGGTTCAGGCGCTCGTCGGTGTAGCTGAAGCCAACCTTGTGCAGGTTAACTTTTTCGAGGTTAAAAGAAAAGTCGCGTTTTTCAGTGTCGTCAGAGGAAACAGTGGCGGTGGTATCGCGGTTAAAAATTTCATAATTCACTTCCCCGGACTTTAGCACCCGCACCTGCAGTTCGCCGTTCTCTACGTACACCTGCCGCAAATTGTAGCGGCCCCGCACCAGGTCAAACAGGCTAAAGGTAAAATAAAGCTTTTCGGCATGCCCCAGCGAGGCTTTACTCTCCGGCAGGCTCTCCAGCACATTCACTCTATCGAGGGCAACGGCCACATGAGGAAACTTTTCGAAAAGCGACAGCGAAATTTTCTCTACCTCTACCTTTGTGCGGATGTGTTTATTCGCCTCTGTTACAAAAAGACCAATAATTTTATCCTGGTAAGCATAGATACCTCCAAATACAATACCTGCTACTGCCACCAAAATAAGGGCAGCATAGAATAGCACTTTTTTAACAACGCCTCTTTTCTTCAATGGAAATATCAGGTTTAAAGCACCTTATAAAAACCCAAAGGTACAATTTTAATAAAGGGGTACAAAGGGGCCTGAGGCCACAAAAAAAATTTTTACATTTTTTTTTCAAATGTTTTGCAGTTTCAAAAATATGCCCCATATTTGCATCATCAAACGGGGACAAAAGGTCTCTAAAAAGAAAAAACGGGGTGTTAGCTCAGCTGGTTCAGAGCACCTGCCTTACAAGCAGGGGGTCACTGGTTCGAATCCAGTACGCCCCACAAAAGGACAACTGCAAAGTTGTCCTTTTTTTATTTCTACCCTTCTCAGTATCAACAGCTTTTCTGCTTCTTCTCCTGCCAAAGCTTCTATCTTTCCTGATCTTTTAACGACCTGCCGCTGCTATTATTCTTCTTAAGCATTTAAGATGCTAGCTCCTTTGTCAGGTAAAAGCGGAAAGTTGATTCTCTTACATTATTTTTTTTACCTCCATCTGCATATCTCCCAAATCAATTAGCACCTCAGCAGATTATTCCAATGAAAATGGCCTTCGGAAGGCTTTTAGATCCTAAGGGTTAGATCTTCTCCAAGACCGATGTTCAACCTTTCTTCTGCTTGGCTCAGACACTCGCAGGAGCTGCGCACGCTGCGAGGTCTTAACCTGCTTTTCTTCAATTTAACCATGAAGCCATTTAACAATTCAACAACCAACCACCAGCCACTAAATTATTCTAATGAAAAAAGCCTTCCGAAGGCTTTTTGGCTATTGGAAGGCCCAGGGTAATCAGGCAGAGAGAAACTGCTGGTGTAGCGCCACAACCTGTGGTATGATGAGTTGTTGGTCGTCGTTATAGATGATATGGTCAGCTCGGGCTAATTTTTCTTCTTCGTCTAGCTGCTTGCTTATAATGGCTCTTATGTCTGCCTCCGTACGGTGTGCATCGCGGTGCAGCAGGCGCTTCATCCGGACTTCCAGCGGGGCAAATACAGTTATAATCTGGTCCATCTGCTTCCAGGCCTGCGACTCGTACATTAGGGCTGCTTCCTTCAGAACATAGGGAGCACTGGTCTGAGCTGCAGCCCACTGCTCAAAATCGATGCGAACGCGTGGGTGAACCAGAGCATTTAGCTGCGCCAGGCGCTCGGGGTTATTAAAGACAAGACCGGAAATGTAGGGCCGATTCAGATCGCCGGCTAGTGTATAGGCATCAGGACCAAAAGCGGCTGTCAGGTTATCTTTCAGTGTGGCATCGTGCTGCATCACCCATTTGGCCCTGGCATCGGAGTCGTACACAGGAATACCTAAAACCTGAAACATCTGGCAAACAATTGTCTTTCCGGCTCCAATGCCTCCCGTTATTCCAATCTTCAGCATATTACCGTTCTACTTCAACAACTGCTTTTACACGCTCTGGATATAGCCTTGCCCGCCGAGCGCCTGTTGGCTTCTGAATTAGCTCTGGCACCAGTGTGGAGTCGCGGGGGTTATATTTTGAGAAATCCAGCACAGCCCGAAACGTATCGCGGTTCATAATAGCCACGGAGTCTTCGAGCAGCTGGTAGCGCACCATCACAAACGAGGGCCTTAGGGTCAAGGTCCGGCCAACGGGTGCATTTACTATCTCCGGAATTATCTGACGCTCTTCCTGCACAAGCCCCTTCACGTTTACCGATATAACGGCCTGTGCGGTATTGGCCTTTACGAGTGGCTTGTTATCGAAGTTAATAGGTACCTCTACTTTAGCAGGAGCGCTTAGTGTAGCCGGCAGGCGTAGCAGGAACGGGTCAGGAATGCTGTTGACCATCGTAGACGGGCCAACAAATGTGATGGAGTCAGGTTCAATATTTACCGGGCCTACAACTGAAAAGCGGTCTTCCGTAATTTTTTGCTTCGGATCGAGGCTCAACCCGACGCGCCGCCTTATTCTCTCATCGAAGTCGAAATAAATGGTGTCGGTTACTACGAAGTTCAGCACCAGACCATCTAATGAGTTCACGAGGGCAGGCCGCAGCGAGGAGCCCAGCACATACTTATTGCGTGGCAGCGACTGCACCGGAATATCGGCAGGTTTCACATCTACCTTCAGCGACTTGCGAAGCAGTTTCCAGCCTTTGCCGGTTACGTTAATAACAATCTCTTCTGGCAATGGCTTTACAGGCACCAGCCGCGACTCAGGGTACAAAAACCTGATGGGGTAGGTCGTTTGGGTAGAGTAGCTTTTGTTGAGGGCATTGAGCAGCCAGAAAGTAGAGGCTGCCATAAAACAAAGCAATACTATTCTCCAGTATTGCTTTGTCTGTGGTCTAAAGGGCCTGAAGGCCCATAGAACTATATTTTTAAGTTTCTCAAACGGCAACTTTAGCAGTGTTTATTTCACCTTGGTTGTGGCTTCCATCGAGATAGAGGCCTTGTCAAACGTAAGGCGGATGCCTTTATCAACTTCCAGCAATACTGTGTCTGTATCTACTGCTACTATCTTTCCGTGCAAGCCACCTATCGTGATCACGTCCATACCTTTGGTAAGTTCGTCTCTGAATTTTTTCTGGTCTTTCACCTTCTTTTGCTGCGGGCGGATCATGAAAAAATAAGCTACCAGAATAATGGCTCCGAACATAACCAGCTGCACCGGGAAACCCTCGGATGCTGCCTGTAAAAATATAGTTTGCATATTTATAAAATGAGTGTGCTTTAACGCAGGATTTAAGGTTTAATTTTGTCTTATCGGACCTTCAGCCCCGGCTGTAGGATAAGTGCCTTCCACTGTGCCTTTCAGCGACAGTTGCACAATATTCGGCTCCGTGTTGGCCCGTACTGTAATAACAGGCTGCTGCTGACCAGACTTACCAGTACTGTTAAACTGCACCTTAATCTCGCCGCTCTGGCCTGGTGCAATCGGGTCTTTGGGTGGCTGTGGCACGGTGCAACCACAAGTAGCAGAGGCGCTCTCAATAACAAGTGGGGTAGTACCTGTGTTGGTAAACTTAAAGGTATGGTTTACCACTTCACCCTGCTTAATGGTGCCGAAGTTATGCTCTTTCTCCTCAAACGCTATAACCGCTCCGTTTCCTGAAGGGGCAGCTTCATTTTCAGAAGAAACCACGTTCGGGTTATCGATGGTGGCAGGAGCCTGCTCGGTAGTGGCAGTTGCCTCTCTGGCTGTCGCGTTATCGCCGGTATTGCTTTGGTCGCAGCTGGTTGCCAGTAGGGCAACAGCCAGGCTTAAAGAAAAAAACAGATTCTTTTTCATGATAATAGTCGATTATTAGGTTGCCTAAAGTTTGGCAATAATATTCTGGGTAAACTCTTTTGTGCTGGCACTTCCGCCCAGGTCGCCGGTGCACTCTTCTTTATGCGCTAAAGTAGCATCGAGGGCGGTTTCGATTTTGTAAGCATAGTCCTTCAGGTCGATGTGGTGCAGCATCATAATAGCAGAGCGCAACAGGGCTGTAGGGTTTGCCAGGCCTTTGCCGGCAATATCGGGGGCAGAGCCGTGCACTGCCTCAAAAATAGCCATATTGTCGCCGATGTTGGCACCAGACACTACACCGAGGCCGCCTACCAGACCTGCGCACAGGTCAGAAAGGATGTCGCCAAACAGGTTGGTTGTCACGATCACATCGAACTGCTCTGGCTTCATAACCAGCTGCATACACATGTTGTCGATGATCTTGTCTTCCATCTGAATGTTCGGGTAATCCTTCGCGATTTCTTTAGACACACTCAGCAGCATAGCACCGGCATGTTTCAGAATATTGGCTTTGTGGGCTACTGTTACTTTTTTGCAGCCGTGTCTGTCGGCATACTCAAAAGCGGCACGAACTATTTTTTCGCAACCTATTTTCGTTACCCTCGAAATAGAGTCAGCGATTTGCAGGCGCTCGTCAAAAATCTCCAGGCCAGAGTAAAGGCCTTCGGTGTTCTCACGGAAAAGCACCAGGTTCACGTTCTCGAAACGGGAAGTTATGCCGGGTGTGGTTTTGGCAGGCCGCACGTTCGCGTACAGGTCGTACATCTGGCGGAGCTGCACATTTATACTTTTAAAGCCTTTGCCTACCGGTGTGGTAATAGGGCCTTTCAGGGCTACTTTGTTTTTCTCAAGCGATGCCAGGAGTGTGGCTGGCAATAGCTCACCCTTCGCATCAAAAGTTGTCTGGCCAGCGTTCTCTTCTTCCCAGGTTACCGGCACATTGGCTGCACTAAAAATTGCTTTTACTGCTTCCGTGATTTCAGGTCCAATGCCATCGCCAGGTATAAGTGTTATCTGTGTCATGCTTTAAATTTCTTTTCTACTGTTAATTTCGTTGATCAGAGAGTCTACATCCCCTAATAGCTTTTCGGCCTTTTCTTTGGCATCCTGTATTACCCGCTGTCCTTCCGATTTGGCAGTAGATGGCATCATGTCGCGGTTCAGCATCAGTTGCTCCAACAGGTCAGAAAGATTATCGCGGTATTTCTCCAGGCGATAGCTGAACCAGCTACGGGTTTCAATTCCTTTCTCGGGGGCAAACAAAATGCCAACTGCTGCGCCAACGGCTGCACCTGACACAAAGGCTACTAAGGCTGTTGTCGTCTTACTCATAGTTATTCCAAATTATATAGTCGCGTACGTGTTTTTCTCTTATACGATTGTAACAGGAAGCTTACTTATTATCGATCAAACCTCTACCCGACTTACGGATATCGCCTTTGGTGGTAAGTTCCTGTGCCATTTTATCTAATACACCATTAACGAATTGTTTGCTTTTTGGTGTACTGTAGAGTTTAGATATTTCTATATACTCGTTAATGGTTACTTTTACGGGTATACTCCGGAAGATGTGCATTTCGCAAAGCGCCATTTTCAGAATAATCTTGTCGAGAGAGGCCACACGCTCCACATCCCAGTTCTTTACACTACCCGAGATCAGGGCTTCATACTTTTCGTCATCCTGGAGGGTCTGGTGGTAAAGCTCCTCAAAAAAGGCTTTGTCGTCGTCCCAGTTAGCAGAAAGGTCCAGCAGTTTCAGGTCTTCTCCGGTGGCTTCCTCGCCAAACAATTTTACCGTTTTGTTAACCAGGCTCTTCACAATGGCCTTGTTTTCGAACCAGTTCAAATCCTGCTCCTCAAACAAAGATTGTAAGTTTTTTTCTTTAAAAATAATGTTTTTAAAAATATGTTTGGTTACTTCCAGGTCGGCTTCTGGCGTAGGTTCCGGCAGGGCCAGGTAGTTCAGGAAGGCCTCATCCTGCTTCAGCACGTTCTTGTAAGCCAGCCTGATTTCGCTTATATCGGAGCCCCAGCTAATGCTTCTACGAATAATATGCTCCTGGTACGATTTGTTTTCCAGGATGCGCTTCACCACAGTGTTGCGCAGGAACTTCTTAACCTCAGGGCCTTTCGACTCCGTAAAGCGTTTCTCTTTTTTCTCTTCTTCTTCCTCGATCAGGCTAACCAGCAACTGCAGAATCTGCAACGTAGCCAGGTAATGGTCGTAGATGCGCTCTACCGCCCCAATCATCTGGTTAGCATAATAGGTATAATCTTTCTTGAGCTGATTATTGTACCAGCCAATTGCCCTGTTTACCGCACCTAGTATTTCTTTATCTGTTTCGTCGGTTTCGAACTGCTTCGTTTCGTGCCACTCTTTAAACAGAAGTGTAGCGATCTGCTTTTTACCTTCTAGCAGCTTTTTGTCCTGCACCTCCATAGAGTTGAGGTCTGGTGCGAAATCTTCGCTTATCTGGTCTAACGCCAGCAGATAATCTGAACCTTCGGCCTGCATGTAGGCATAGATGGCTTGCATTGCCTTGATTCGTAATGTTCTGCGGTTGAGCATAATGTTAAATGTAAAGAACGTTTTGTTTTGAACTTGTAAAAATATGAAAGCACCAGGTACTGCTGTTGCTGGGTTTAGTTATGCTTTTGTTAGGTATTCTGTTGCAGAAACAACTGCTTTTTAACGCAAAAGTGCCACAGGTAGTGCAGCACTTCTTTTCCGGAACCATTTTCTTAATAAGTAGACTTTAACTTGCTGATCTCAGCAATGCGTTTTTCAGCCATTCTGATGGCAGCCTGCTGGGTCGGTATGCCTTCTTCTTCGGCTTTTTGAAGCAGATCGAGAGTATAGCCGTAAATGCGCTCTGCCTGTGCGTAGGCGCGCTCGCGGTTATAGCCCACTAACTCAGCATATACATTTATAAGGCCACCAGCGTTTATCAGGAAATCAGGGGCATAGTAGATACCTCGCTCCAGCAGTGCCTGTCCATGCACAGTTTCGTCGCGCAGCTGGTTGTTGGCACTGCCTGCTATAACACGGCACTTGAGCCTGTTTATGGTTTTATCGTTAATAGTGCCGCCAAGGCCACAAGGCGAGAAAATATCTACATCCAGGTCGTAGATCTCGTCCATGCCCACTACCTGTGCTCCGTACTTAGACGACACATCGCGCAGGCGGTCCGCATAAATATCTGTTATAAATACTTTTGTGTTCTCCTTTGCTAGAAGCTCTACAAGAAATGCCCCCGCATTGCCTACCCCCTGCACCGCAATCTTTTTGCCCTCGAGCGAGTCGGTGCCGAATGCTTTTTTGGCAGCTGCTTTTATGCCCATGTACGTACCATAGGCCATTACCGGCGAAGGATCTCCGCCACCACCCATGGTCTCGGGCATGCCAGCCACATGCTCCGTCTCCATCCGGATGTACTCCATGTCTTTAGAGGTAGTCCCGATGTCTTCTGCAGTAACAAAACAACCGTTCAGGTTCTTGATAAACCGCCCAAACTTCCGGAACAAAGCCTCCGACTTGTCTTTGGCGGCATCGCCTATAATCACGGCCTTGCCGCCGCCAATATTAAGCCCCGAAATAGCGGCCTTGTAAGTCATGCCACGCGAGAGGCGCAGCACATCTTCCAGGGCTTCGGCCTCTGAGGCATAGCCCCACATGCGTGTACCACCCAACGCAGGCCCCAGCACAGTACTATGTACCGCAATGATCGCCTTCAGGCCTGTGTCTTGGTCGTGGCAGAAAACAACCTTTTCGTGGTTGTGCTCTGCTAGCTGACCAAAAACTGACAGGTCCTGCTGCTGCTGTTTTACTTCTTTCGTCTTTACCATTCATGCAAATGATTAATGGTTGCTTATCTTTGTACAGATATGGGTGATGCAGCTTGCCGTTTGCGAGCGCAAAATTACTCCTTTTTTTCAAGAATTCAATTTGTACTTTGCTTGTCTACGTAAAAGGCAGGGTGCCTGAAGCTATAAAACTGTGAAATCGTTAAGCTACCTCAATAAATACCTGCTAAAATATAAAGCGCGGCTCTTCTGGGGGCTCGTGTTTACCATTATCTCCAACTACTTCCAGATTCTGCCGGCGCAGGTGGTGCGCTACGCCTTCGACCTGATAAAAGAAGGCATTAACCTGCACCAACTCTACGAGGGCATGAGCCAGCAGAGCACCATCTACGATACTTTTGCGAAAAGCATTCTGGTGTACGGTATCGTTATTCTGGCTATGGCGCTGCTGCGTGGCCTGTTCCTGTTCTTTGTGCGCCAAACACTCATCGTGATGAGCCGCCTGATTGAGAACGACCTCAAAAACGAGATTTACGAGCACTACCAGAGCTTGCCGCTCAGCTTTTACCGCAAAAACAACACCGGCGACCTGATGGCCCGCATCTCAGAAGATGTAAGCCGGGTGCGCATGTACCTGGGGCCTGCCATTATGTACGGGCTCAACCTGGTGGTGCTGTTCATCATGGTTATTCCTTATATGCTGTCGGTTAACGTAAAGCTGACACTGTATACCCTGTTGCCCTTGCCGGTCCTCGCCATCAGTATTTACTATGTCAACAACATTATTCAGCGCAAGTCTGATGAGATTCAGCGAAGCCTCTCTGGCATTACTACCTTTGTGCAGGAGGCTTTCTCGGGCATCAGGGTGCTGAAGTCGTTTGTGCGCGAAGACGATTCTCACAATAACTTCACCACTGCCAGCAACACTTATAAAGACAAATCGCTGGATCTGAACTTCGTAAACTCACTCTTTTTTCCGCTGATTCTGTTCCTGGTGGGCCTGAGCACGATCATTACCATTTATATTGGCGGACAGGAAGTGATGAACGGCAGCATTACCACCGGTAATATTGCTGAATTCGTGATTTACGTGAACATGCTGACCTGGCCTGTAACCGCCCTGGGCTGGACGGCCAGCCTGGTGCAGCGTGCGGCAGCCTCCCAGGAGCGCATCAACGAGTTTCTGAATACTAAAACCACCATCATCTCCCGGAAAGATTTCAGCAAGGATATTCAGGGCGATATTGTGTTCGAAGACGTGAATTTTATTTACCCCGACACGAATATCCACGCACTGAAGAATGTGTCTTTCAGAATACAGCACGGCGAAACGCTGGCGGTAATTGGCAACACCGGCTCCGGCAAGAGCACCATTGCCACGCTGCTGCCCCGCATGTTTGATGTAACCAGTGGCCGCATTTTGATTGATGGCGTGGATGTACGCGATTACAACCTCATGAGCCTGCGCAGCCAGATTGGCTATGTACCGCAGGATGTATTCCTCTTTTCCGACACTATCAGCAACAACATCGGTTTTGGCTTGCCCGAGATTCAGGAGGAGCAGATGGTGCAGGCCGCTAAAGATGCCGACGTGTACGAAAATATAATCCGGTTTCCGGAGCAGTTCGAAACAAAACTGGGCGAGCGGGGCATTACTTTGTCTGGGGGGCAGAAGCAGCGGGTTTCTATTGCCAGGGCCCTGGTGCGCGAACCCAGCATCCTGATTCTGGACGACTCGCTCTCGGCTGTAGATACCAAAACAGAAAATGCCATTCTGAACAGCCTGCAGCGCATTATGGCCAATCGTACTTCCATAATTATTTCGCACCGGGTATCGTCGGTGAAGCTGGCCGACCGTATTCTGGTGCTGGAAGACGGGGTGATTGTGCAGCACGGCACGCATGAGGTGTTAATTCAGGAGCAGGGGCTTTATAAAGAGCTGTACGAGCGGCAGTTACAGACCGAAGATATGGACTAATACCAGCTGTTTTTGCATCCCTTTTCGGCAATTAAAGCAATTAGAACCGGCTGGCTGGAATTTTTTGTGACAGATTCTGTTATAGAAACGTATAGTTATCTGAATATCTAAAAAAATCCTGATTTATGGCCATCGACTTACAACAAATAGGGAAAAGGTTTAGGTTTTACACTCACCTGAAAGAGCTTGAAATTCCAGAAATTCAGAAGATAACGGGCAGCGATACCCAGGTACTGGAAAATATTATCTGCGGACAGGATTACATGTTAGATGAACTGGTCGCGATTATCAAGCATTTTCCTGATTTGAACTCGAAATGGCTCATTTACGGCGAAGGCAGCATGTTTAAGCCTATGAACGAAGACGGCACCTGCACCGGTAACCACCCCAAAGACTGCCTCAAAAAAGACAAAGCTCAGTATTTAAAGCAAATGCAGGAAATGCTGCTGGAGCTCGATGCCGCTGAGGTAGCCAAAGGCCATAAACCGGATATGGATGCCCTTCGCGCTAAAATTGTAGAACTTAAAGACAGCACCAGTACAGCAGCCGAATAACCTAGTGCTTCGCCAAATAAGAAATTAAAAATTATGCTGGCGCGAGCGGTCTCGCTCGTGACGATTATTCCGCGGCCTCTGGCCGCTTTGAAGTACTTATGCAGGTAGCATAATTCTATAAATTATAATGGAGGAGCACTAGTGCTCTTCCATTATATTTTATAGAATTGCCAAAGCTGGAGAATTGCTTCTTATGCTTCATTTCTAATTTTGAATTTCTAATTTTTAATTTGGCGCTGCACTAGTTGCAGTAGTTACCTATAAAAAGCCGGCATTTGAAAGAATGGCCGGCTTTACCTGTTTTAGCTCCGGCCTCCCAGTTTATTTCAGACCTGTAAATGTTTTGGTGAAGCAAGAGCAGGAACTTGATTATTCTAACAAAAAAGCCCTTCAGAAGGTAATTTTGCGTTTTGGCATCAAGGGTAGCTACTTATTTACAGCCCGCCCAGACCCTCGCAGGAGCTGCGCACGCTGCGAGGTCTTTATTTTGAAGCTTTTAGACGCAGCCGCTCCGACAGCGCCGGGGTTTGCAGCTCACGTAAAGCATCTGTTGCTATCCAGCGGGCACTCTTAGTTGGTTGCTGCTTTATCTCTTCTGCTGCGGCTATGGCTGCCTGGTTGAGCGTAAGGCTTCGCTTGCCAATTTGGCGGAGTGCCCAGTTTACGGCCTTCTTCACAAAATTGCGGTTATCATCGGCTTTTGCGATCATCAGCGGGAAGAACTGCAGAAACTGCTCGTCAGGACTTTTTTTTGCATGCAGGGCAAGCGTGGCCATCATAACAAAGCTGGCGCGTTTCTGGTATTCCGGTTCCCGCTGCGCCCACTCTTTGGCTTTGCTAAAGGCAAAAGGCGTTCTGTCGAATAGCACGCCGCAGGTCTGGTCGCACAGGTCCCAGGAGTTAAAGTCACTTACCCATTGCTCCATCAGGTCTTCTGTTACCTGCTTTGGGTCGGCCAGGTAAACCGCCAGCAGCCTTGCCTCATGCACCTTTGTTTGCCACAGCTCCAGTGCCAGCTCGTGGTTGCGTTTCAGTTCCTTCGCCAGCTTCTGAATAACTGGCATTCTGATGCCCAGCGCATGTTCTGTTGAAATGCCAAAGCGGCTCATGCCCTCTCTGTCGGTCGGGTTGCCAAGCGTTTCCAGTTGTGCCAGTACAGCTGCTGCATTCATGCGAGGAAGTTATTTAGTTAAATGGTTATATCGCCAACAACTAAAACAAAAGCCTTGGCTTAAAAACGCTCCATATCCTTCTGGAGGCCATTTTCATTTGAATAATTTGCAGCAAGGTTAAATTATTCAGATGAAAATGGCCTCCAGAAGCTTTCCAAGGTTTTTTAGGTCAAGGGTATTCAGGTTAGCTATTTCTGCACCGGCACTTCTACCACTCCTTTCTTATCTTCCGGGAACCACTCTACATAGAAGGGCTCCAGCTTCAGGTTGTTCTTTTCGGCGTGGTTAAAGAGGGCTTCGTAGAGCTTGTTCGGGGCCAGCATGTAATGGGCGTTTACCTCTGCCCGCAGCACCTGGCGGCCACCTGGCACAGTTCTGAACTCGAAGCCACCAGGCAACTGCTGTGTTGTGTCTGGCACCAGCACCCCGATAAAGGCGCTGATGGTGTCGCTGGCTTCGTCGGGGTTATTGTAGTAGATATTGGCTGGTACGCCGTCTAATTGTTTCTCGTCCAGCACCTGCGCAACCTGCCGGAAAGTGTTGCCGAGCACTTCGTCTTTGGTGTGGCCCCTGAAAGGCTTACCGGCTACAAATAATTGCTGAGAATTTGTGCTGGTAACGGTGGTGCCACTAAAACCTCCTAGCCAACCGTAAAAAATGGCTCCTGCTGCTATCAGGAGCAACATGATG
Organism: Pontibacter qinzhouensis; assembly: GCF_008017455.1. Lineage (GTDB taxonomy): Bacteria > Bacteroidota > Bacteroidia > Cytophagales > Hymenobacteraceae > Pontibacter > Pontibacter qinzhouensis. The sequence continues at coordinate 140,527 of NZ_VRTY01000001.1, forward strand.
CCTAAAAATTTTCTGTTCATAAGTTAATCATATTCTTGTACTGCATCTGGTACAGCTGGGCATAAAAACCATTGTGCCGGAGCAGCTCTTCGTGGTTACCGGTTTCTTTTATCTCGCCTTTGTCCATTACGATAATCTTATCGGCTTTCTGAATGGTGGAAAGGCGGTGGGCAATCACAATAGAGGTTCTGCCGCGCATAAGCTGCTCGATGGCGTATTGTATGAGTTCTTCGGTTTCGGAGTCTACGCTGGAGGTGGCTTCGTCCAGAATAATAATCTGAGGATTGTACACCATGGCCCGCACAAAAGAGATCAGCTGCCGTTGCCCACCCGATAGCGTGGCGCCACGCTCCATAACCGGGTAATGCAGGCCGCCGGGCAGACGCTCTATAAACTTACGGGCTCCCACCAGGTCGGCGGCGTGCCACATCTGTTCCTCTGTAATGTTGGTGTTACCCAGGCTAATGTTGTCGGCAATGGTGCCGGAGAAGAGGAACACATCCTGCAGCACCACGCCAATATGATGGCGCAGCGCACTCAGGTCATACTCCTTCAGGTCGTGCCCGTCTATTAAAATATGGCCGCTGTTTATTTCGTAGAAGCGGTTGAGCAGGTTAATAACCGAAGTCTTGCCCGCGCCTGTGGCTCCTACAAACGCCACGGTCTCTCCTGCTTTCATCTCAAAAGAGATATTCCGTAACACCCACTCCTCGTCCTGGTAAGCAAACCACACATTTCTGAAAGAGACATCGCCTTTTATGGTATCAGGTGTGAAAGAGCCGTTGTCGGCGATCATTTCTTTGCTGTCGAGCAGGCGCATGAGGCGCTCGGTGCTCACCACTCCCAGTTGCAACGTATTAAAGCGGTCGGCGATCTGCCTGATAGGCCGGAAAAACATCTGGATGTACATGATAAATGCCATGAGCGTGCCCAGCGTAATGCTGTCGTCGAGCACACCGTAAGCGCCGTACCACACCAGCAGGCCCAGACCGGCTGCTGCTATAATCTCGGCTACCGGAAAGTAAATAGAATAGTACAGCACAGAGCGGATGTTGGCGCGTGTGTGTTCTTTGTTTATCTCGCGGAACTTCTGCATCTCACGCTCCTCGTTGTTGAAGATCTGCACAATGCTCATGCCCGTAATATGTTCCTGCACAAACGAGTTGAGCCTTGCTACTGCCGTCCGCACTTCCTGAAATGTGTCCTTTATCTTCTCTTTAAAAATGTAGGTGCTTATGAGCATCAGCGGGAAGGTGGAAAGGCTTATCAGCGTCAGCTTTACATCGATGTAAAACATAAAGCCCACGATAAATACCAGCTGCAGAATATCGCCGATCATAGCCGCCAGACCTTCGCTGAACACGTCGGACAGGGTTTCTACATCTGACACGTTACGGGTTACCAGGGTGCCGATGGGGGTGCGGTCGAAGAACTTGAGGCGCAGGTTCAGGATGTGCCGGTAGAGCTTTACCCGGATGTCGCGGACTACGTGCTGCCCCAGCCAGCCGGCAAAATAAGTATGCAGATATTGCACGATGGCGTGCACCACCAACAGCACAGCCAGTATTACAAACATGCGGTTCAGTCCTTCCCAATCGTTTCCCAGAATATCGTGGTCTACGGTGTACTGAATCAGGAACGGGCGCACAGCCGAGAGTACGGCAGAGGCAAAGGTTAAGAAAACGATAAAGTTAAATGTCTTGATGTAGGGCTTCACAAAAGTGAACAGCCGCTTGAGCACATCAGCGTCAAATGCTTTACCTGTTGCTTTGGGCGTATTTTCCAAAATAGAGAAGTCTTTGTTTTCGTAGAATCCAAGCTAACGCAAAATCAGTCTCTACTGTACGTGCTCCTGATCCTAACAGATCGTAAAGTTACGATTTTTTAGATGGGATATTGCTCCTGCCCCACCCCGAATTTGCCGCTGCCTAAGCCTCTTCTGTACCTGCCAACAAAAGCAAGGCCCCGACTGAAACAGCCGGGGCCTTGCTTTTGTTGGCTCTTGCTCCTGTTGGGCGCTTCGCCAACCTGGAAATCAGAAATATTGAAATTTGTATTGTTACTTATCTAACACGATTTTGATGGTTTTTACTTCGCCAGCCGTTACAAAGCGGGCTATGTAAATACCTTTTACCAGCTTGCTGCCGCTTAACTGGTAGGCATGTGTGGCACCTGCCATGCCTTCGCCTGCAGCCAGCGTGTTTACCAGCACACCTTTGGCATCGAACAGCTCCAGGCGGTAATCGCCGGCTTCTTTTAAGGTAAAGCTGATGCGGGTAGACTCACCAAACGGATTCGGGTAAGCCACCAGGCTGTTGTCTTCGGCTTGCAGGACCTGTGCTTTCTTCTGGTTAGAGGCAGAGGCAATAGCAGCCTTAGCACCGCATGGCCCTACGGAGCAGCCATGTGCCAGGTGTGCTTTTACAGCACTTGCCGCTATACAAATTTCCTGGCCGTTGTGGCAAACAAGTACTTTGTCGTTTTTGTTGCCGCAACGCGCATCTACAACCGTTATGGTAACAGCACCAGCAACAGGGCAACCTTGTGCCGTAGTAGCAGTAACCTGAATGGTGTAAACTCCGGCAGCAGTTGGCGTAAACACTGTAGTAGCACCTGCTGTTTTGCTTAAGCCGGCAGCCCCCGACCATACGTAATTGCCTGCACCTGCAGCCGCCGTTAGTGAAACGCTCTGCGATTCGTAACCCAGCACAATGGTGTTAGCACCAGCCCCTCCTGAAACAGAAACAGCCAACGCAGATGACACACCGGTTACAGTTACCTGTTGTGTGGCAGTAGCTTTGTTGCCGGCTTTGTCTGTTACCGTCCAGGTTACGGTGGTGGTGCCGGCCGGGAAGGTGGCAGGAGCATTGTTTTTCACACTGCCTATTTCGCAGTTGTCGTTTACAACAGGTGTGCCTAAGGCTACAGTAACTGCGCCGCATGCGCCAGTTGTGCCGCTCAATGTAACCGCAGCAGGTGCTACTATAGTAGGGAGTATGGTATCTGGTGTAGTGCCGATAGTTACTGTTTGTGCCACAGACTCGCAACCAGTAGCTGCTTTCACCTGCAGGGTATACGTGCCGGCTGTTAACCCGTTAAACACATTTTTGGTGCTGTACGCTCCGCCGTTAAGCGCGCAAAGGTAACCTGCTATAGAGTTTATGGTGATAGTACCGTTGCTGCCACCTACACAGCTCACATCGGTTTTAGAGAACGTAAAAGTAGGCAGCGCGTTAATTACCATATCGGCTGCGGCAGATACCAGGCCATAATCACCTACTACCACTCTAAGCTTATAACCTGCTCCTGCCGGTATGCTGGCTGGTACCGTGGCTTTTATTTCAGCTACGTTAGCATCTGTGAACGTGGTAAGAGTAACCGGTGCGGCAAAACTGCCAGTAGCATCAGACAGCTGCAACGCGAAAGTAGTACCTGGCTTGTAAAAGCCAATGGCATTAAACGGCACTGTTAGCTCGGAGCCATGGCAGTAAGAAATAGTGCCGGCAGGCGCAAACTGCAGGTCGTTAGTTCCTAAGTAAGTCAGCAGGTTTTTATGCACGTTGGCTACATCTTCCGCAGGAGCCCAGTCTTCGTAGTGGCCCTGGAAGAAAGTTAAGGTCAGGCCACCTATTATTACAGTACCTGCTCCCCATTGCTTCTCGGCCAGATACACCTCATCAGACTCAAGATCCTTTATAATGTTAGTCAGGCCAGTGCCAAGTACTTTATGGTGCGAGAAGGCGCTGCCTGTCCAGTCGTTGGCCACTGTTTTAAGCGGACCTCTGAAGATAGAGTGGCTGGCGTTTGCTTTCTCCCCGTAAAAGCCATAAGAGCCATCTTCAGCCCACATAAGCTGAACATCATCAAACCCGATAGTAAGAGCATAAGGGCCTTCGCTTGGAGCAGCGTTCACCAGAAGTTTACCACCATTTTTTACCCAGGCTTCCATGGCCGGACGGTTGGCATCCAGGAACTCGAGCATCTCTTCGGTGCCGCAGTTGCTTCCTTCAATAAAAATAAACTCGTTGCTTGCAGAAAACAAAGTGGCCGGATCGGTTGTCTCGAAATGTTGCTGCTGCCAGTTGCCAGCACCAAATACGGCATCCATCGCTACCTCATTGCCGCTCAGTTCCCAGAACGCGCCACATGTATTGGTGCGTATATACACGTTGCCCTGAGCATATGCCTGCACGCTGCCTGTTACGAAAATCAGTAAAAATAAAAAGCGTAAAATTGTCTTCATATAAAAATTGCTTGGTATTAATTAGAAGTATTTACAAAACCATAAGCCTCGAAGCCGGTTACGCCTTTGCTGGTGCGGTGCAGTGTTAAGTCACTTTCGGCAGGTTGAGCAGATGCCGGCAAAGTGGTAACCAGCAAAAGGCTAAAGCTAAAAAAGAAGCTCAGCAGCATTCTGACAGTAGCAGGCCAGGGCAAGACGGCAGTTACAGCCTTACAGCGATTTTCGTTTTGTCTCATATGTATCTGTTAAAAAGGTTAGCTTTCATTTCCATTGATGATTATGAACAACCAAACAGGCATAGCAAGCCCGTTCAGCTTAAAAGCTGATTTGCCAGATAAGTGACAGTTGTATAAGCATGAGCAAAAAAATTTGCACCCTATACGGCACTTTTCAGTAGCCAAAAATTTTTGGCGTAGAACATCATGTAGTATTTGTTGCTCTGTTTAGGACACAATGAGACACATATCTCACCTATAGAGCAAGGTCAGGGAAAGCGTAAATTTGTTTACATATAGCAACTATGGGTTAATAAAGGCACTAGTGCTTTGGTAAAAGCGTGTAAATTTTAAGTCTGCTAAAACAGCAAATAAGTTCTATACAAGCTACTTCAAGACCTTCTTACAACTAAACTCTTAAAGCTATTTAAAGCGCTTACCAAACAATAGCCCTGTGTTATAGTAAGTGTACCTGCTAAAATTCTAAGCTTAACTGCTAATTATATTTTTATTTTAATAATTAAATTTTATATAAATAAAATTTAATTATTCTGGTGTTTGCTGTAATTGTGTGTAAATATAAGATATATTATATACACACAAGAGGTAAGAGCTTATTTTTTCAATTATTTTTTATACCTGTTTTCAGGTAATGCCCGGAAACACATTATTGGCTTAATTTAATGTGTTATGTAGGATTAGACATTTCTTAGTAGCTGCCGCACCTTGGGCATTAATAGCAAAGCACTTCAACGATCCAGTACAAATTTATGGATTCAAAACGGGCTTCAGAGGCTATAAAAACAGAAGTTTATGCTTGAAATGATGTAAGAATTTGCTGCGGATATTCAACTTTAGCCAGATAGAGGCCTTCGGCAGGAGCAGCCCCGCTTGCGTTTTTACGATTTTGGCTGGCAACGGCGGCTTCGAACTCCGCTATACTGCGTTTGCCTTTTCCAACATCTATCAGCGTACCAACCACCAGCCGCACCATGCCCCGCAAAAACCGGTTCGCCCGAATAGTAAAGAGCAACTCATTGCCTTCCTGCTGCCACACCGCCTCATAAATGTTGCAGTTATAATGTTTGGTATCGCCTTTCACTTTTGAGAAGGTAGTAAAATCATGGTAGCGGAGCAGCACAGCAGCAGCCTCGTTCATGTGCTGCACGTTTGGCTGGCAATTTAAGTAATAGGCATGGTACCGCTGAAAGGGGTCTTTGGCCAGCGTAATGCGGTAATGGTAAGTGCGGGCAAAGGCATCGAAACGGGCATGCGCCGCATCGGGTACGGCATAAAGCTGTTTTGCTACTATATCGGGTGGCAACAGGCGGTTAAAGCGGTAGCAGGCTTGTTTAACCTCCAACGGCTCCGGCACATCGAAATGCACAAACTGCTGACTGGCATGCACACCGGTATCGGTGCGGCCACTGCCTACAGAACTTATCGGGTAGCGCAGCACTTTGCTCAGGCAATCGTCGAGCACCTCTTGCACAGTATGGGCATTGGGCTGTGTTTGCCAGCCATGGTATCGGGTGCCGTCGTAGGCTATTTCCAGAAAGTACCGCATGCCGCAAAGGTAAGAAGAGTTTATTTAGTTAAGAGTTATGAGTTAAAAGTTAAAAGTTTTTTGTGGTTGTAGATTGTGTATCTTGACTTACCGGAATCAGGAATTACATCAGCTTGAGTAACACGATCACGTATCACGATTCTCGTATCACGATGCACGAATTTTATCATCTCTATAGCAATGGATTAAATATAGATAAGTTATGTCGCCTTCTATCAACTGTTTTTTATTCTTACCAACTCCCTCTAACCAACCATATAACAATTCAACCATATAACAATTAAGCCATTTAACATTCAGCAACCAATAACAAAATTATTCCAATGCAAAATGCCTTCCGAAGCTAAAAACGGCCTTTTGGTGCCAAGGGTCTCAGGCTTTTTCATAGATAACAGCTACTCCCTGGCCTACGCCTACGCACATGGTGGCCAGGCCGTAGCGGGCATTGGGGCGGCGCTGCAGCTCGTGCAGCAAGGTGGCGGTTATGCGTGTGCCGCTTGCTCCGAGTGGATGGCCAATAGCAATGGATCCTCCGTTAACATTCACCTTATCCGGGTCCAACTCCAGTTGCTGCATACAAGCTACTGCCTGTGCTGCAAAGGCCTCATTCAGCTCCACCAGATCAATGTCTTTTAGCTTCAGGCCGGCCCGTTGCAGGGCTTTCTGAACAGCCGGCACTGGCCCCATGCCCATGTAGGCAGGATCTACGCCAGCAACAGCCATAGCTACTATGCGGGCCATCGGCTGTAGTTGCAGGCGCTTCAGCAGTTCCTCTCCCACTACCAGGGCTGCGGCTGCGCCATCGTTTATACCCGATGAATTACCGGCTGTTACCGTACCTCCCTCACGAAAAGCAGGCGCTAAAGTAGCCAGTTTCTCTAATGAGGCAAGCCGTGGGTGCTCATCTGCAGCAAAAATATGCGGCTCGCCTTTTGGTTGCGGCACCTGCACGGGCACAATTTCGGCACTAAATTTACCGGCATGGGCGGCGGCTCTGTATTTCTGCTGCGACTGGTGTGCAAACTTATCCTGGGTTTCACGTGAAATGCTGTATTTGCTGGCTACGTTCTCGGCTGTTTCGCCCATGCTATAAGGGTAATGGAGCGCAACGAGGTTAGGGTTTGTAAATCGCCAGCCAATGGTGGTGTCGTAGAGTTCGGCGGTTCGGGCAAAGGAGGAGGCTGCTTTTGCCAGTACAAACGGCGCTCGCGTCATACTTTCTACACCACCGGCTATATAAGCCTCACCATCGCCACAGGCTACGGCACGTGCAGCATCTATAACAGCTTGCAGGCCAGAGGCACACAACCTATTAACAGTTAGCCCCCCGATCTCCTGCGGAAGCCCGGCCAGCAGTAGCGCCATGCGTGCCACGTTCCGGTTGTCTTCTCCGGCCTGGTTAGCGGCTCCCAGTATCACGTCTTCCAAAAGTTGCGGGTCGAGGCGGGGGTTGCGTAGCAGGAGTTGCTGTAACACATGCGCTGCCAGGTCGTCGGGGCGGACGGTGCTGAGCGAACCTGCAAATTTTGCGACGGGCGTGCGAACCACATCGAGTATATAAGCCGTTTTCATTGTTTTTTATTTACAGGTGAAGCGCTTGAATGGAATTTTGCCTACTTTTGCGTGATTTTGCAAGTTAAGTTTACTCCATTATGATCCAAAGAATTCAATCTGTATTTCTATTTCTGCTGGTACTGGCCATGGTTTCGTTGTTGTTTGTCGATATCTGGTCTAAAACAGACTCTACTTCCGGCCAAACAGTGGTACTTACCGCTTTTTCTATAGATACGCATTTCCTGAACGAACAGGGGGAGGCCACGAACACTGGTGCCACCCAATCGCAGGGCGCTATTGCTATTGGCCTGCTGGCTATTGTTGCGGCTGTAATTGCGCTGTACGAGATTTTTCAGTTTAAGAACCGACTTACTCAAATGAAGCTCGGCCTCTTTAATACGCTGGTGCTGGTGGCGCTGTTTGGCACCTGCTTTTACCAGGCCAACTACATCGCCAACGATATGGTTATGTCTGATATGTCGGGCATTTACGAGCCAGGCTTTTACATGCCGGTGCTGGCGCTGCTGCTAAATGCCCTGGCAAACCGTTTTATTAAAAGAGACGAAGACCTGGTTCGCTCTGTAGATAGATTACGCTAAGGAACAGCAAGTAGGCAATAGCAGCATAATTTGAAATCTATTTCAGAATCAGGTTTCAAATTATGCTAATGAAAACAGCCTCCGGAAGGATTTTTAGTTGAATGCTGCCAAGGGTCTACCCACTTATTTTATTTGCTCGCAGTACTTCTGCAAACAGGTTTTAAGAGTAAGATGTAAAGGACCAGAGGCTGTAGAATAGCAGTTACAGCGAAAGGCGCTTGTTATTGATTTCTGACTTGGCGCAGCAAATTGCTTGTCCTTCTAAAACGTTCTTTCAGGAGTATTACACATACAAAAGGCCTCTGCTCAAATGCAGAGGCCTTTCTTTTTTACCTTGAAAATAAACACCAGAAAAATAGCTGTTGCCAGTTTACCTGCGCCGGGAGTTTATGAATTTCTCCATTTCCTGAATGCTGGTATCGAATTTAAAGGCATCGTACACGTAGTAGAAGCGTTCTTTGTCGCAGATGCGCTCGTAAGCAAACTTCGCAAACTCTACCCGTGAACCTTCGTATTCGAACTGCTCCAGGAGTTCCTTCAGATCTTCGGAGGTAATGCTGTTGCTCCGAACTGCCTCCCGCGCAATGGTAAGTTTGGTGCTTTCGAGCTCCCGTGCTTTAATTGATTCTAGCAGCTTATCGAAGTCGTAGCGCGTTATGGCGTTTTGGCAGTAGTCATCGTCTGCAGGAGTCTGCACCGCTGGCTCCTGCAGTTGCTCTTGCTGCTGTGGTGTACCGTACTCGCCGGGGTAGTGGCGGGGCTGGTTTGGCTGCTGCGGAAGTGGTGCGCCCACGGGCGGCCGCAGCGGCACATCAGCCAGCCTTTGTATGCGAACCCTGCCATTGCGCCCGACAACTACCAGCCTGTAATTCGATTCAAAACCGACCGGCAACAGCACCCTGGTACCGGTTCTGTAAATGCCGTAGCGCCCCCTTATGCTGAACTCCACCAGGTGCTGCCCCGGCTGCAGGTTGGCCACCCGCACCACATTTCTGGCAACAGAATTAACCAGCTTGCCATTGAGGTACATCTGGAACGGCTCGCCTCTTTTGGTGCTGAATGTTACGGCTGAGGCTTGGGTAAAAAGCGGCAACAAGACCAGCAGGAGCGGAAGTAGAAGCTTTTTCATAGAAATATAGGTTTTAACTCATACTTCTGATAAGCCAATTATTATGCCAGATACTGCACCAAAATGCAAGGGTATTGTCGCTAAATCATGTACCAATCTGCTTCATCGCACAAATGTCAAAGTTTGTAATTAACCCCAAAGCCTAAAGATTTGTAGAGATGGAATAAGCCAGTAATGCCTTGGTCCCAATCATAATTGGAGGAGTTTCTGCCTGTGAGGTTATATTTATAAAAGTAGTACTCGGCAAAACCTTCGAACCGACTGCTAATTCTATAGTCTATTCCAATTGCAGCTGTAACGAAATTATTTGCTCCTTTATCTTTTACAGCTAAAATGGTACTGCATTCGCCATGATGCATTTCTTCAACTGTAGTTTTGGTAGTACCTCATGCGGGCATAAAAGTATGGCCCAATAAATTGGCATTTGGGCAATACTTAAAGAAGGTACCATTATAGCTAGGAGCAGATAGGCTAGTGCTTTCATACGCTATTCATAAAGCAAAAACCGCAGAAGCTGAAGATATAAGGTTCAGCTTCTGCGGTACTGTTAAGGAAAAAGCACCTTATGCGATAGAGTAGCCAAAGGCAATATTATTTTTGTAGGCCGAAACGATACTTAATGCCAAAGGCCGGACTAGCAACATTCATTTTTCCGCCATCTCCTCTGTGATTAGGCTCCGTAGGATAATAAAGCCCTCTGAAGTCAGCTGACACGGCTAGGGGAAGCTTCCCTAAGCCTATTTCTACACCAGCTATAAATCCAATTCCTCCTCTTATCAAGGTGCCACTACCAGGAGGCTCTAACCAGGATTTAGAATTAAGTAAAAATATTCCTCCGCCAGCTCCATAATAGATCAATAAATTACGAGACTTAAACATCCTGTTGTGTCGCTCATACATCAGCGAAAGCTGGTAGGCATTATTATTGGCAATCACCTTGGATACCCCTGCCTCTAACGCACTTTGTATACTTACAAAGTATTTAGCAGTCAGACCTAAATCGTACTCGCCAACCAGATTTAAACCTCTAACACCCACTGCCAGCTTGTATGGCGGAACAGTTGCAGCATTAATGACTTTCTGAAGTCTTAATGAATCCTCTTGTGCCATAACCCGATTTATAAATGGAAAGAGTAGCAGTAACGTTACTGATAAAATACGATTCATTAAAACTATTTTTTAATACAAAAATAAATATAATCCCCTCCAGCACCTTCATTTAGATCTTGAGGAAGTTTTACCCATCCTGTTGGAGGAGAAATAGAACTACTATTACCGTAAAGGACCCCAACTTCTTTAATAGTACCAGGATACGAAGTATACATATCGCATTTTTCCTGATATGCATAAATGTACTTTCCTCCTGCCCCATCATTAAGATCTGGTGTATGAAATCCAAATGCATCTTTTACTTCAATTGGAGGTGAACATAATGTAGGCCAGCCATTAAGTCCTCCAATAGTGTAGCTCATAACTATAATATTTTTTACAGGTACATAACCTCCGTATGATTGGTCAGTTACCCAATTTGATGATCCTCGTACTTGACCTGGATCACGCGTAAAAGTCAAGTAAATGTATTGCCCTCCAGCACCCCTATTTAAGTCTGCATTAATTTTATGATAACCTGCTAATGAAGGATTAATAGAAGCTGAGCTGCCTTTGATAATCTTTAGATCTTGAATTGCATTAGTGGGATTATGAGCAAAATAATATCCATAACCTACACCAACAGAACTAACAAAATTAGAGGTCACTCCACCGCCAGAACCACCACATCCATAACAAGGATCAGGGGGGTAATTACCTTCGCCTGGATCGAGTATATCGCAACCTGTACACGGATCACCAGGACCAAATGCGGTCATTGTACCTTCTACCTGATCATACTTAGGGCGGGTCGGCCTTTCTTTACCGCCATAATCCGGCAATTGCACCTCTTTACTTACATATTGACCAGATTTGTCCGTCTTGTATCTTTCATCTTTATCGCCTGCTTTTTTTGCTGCCTGCTCCGCCTTTAGCTCGTTGAGCAAAGGTGTTATAGTTTCTTCAGCTTTTTCGCAGCCGAACAGCAGCATGTTACTTGCAAGAAACAAGAAGAAAAGAACTCTTAATAAGGATGTTCTGCTAAAAAATGGGGGGGGGGAATTTTGATTTCATTAATTTAAATAAGATTTTGTTGAAAGATGAAGCAATATAATGCCTTTCTAACTAAAAAAAGTGGAAATTAACAACCTTTTGGTAACATATGTTTCAGTACAATCAACTGCGCTTTATTTTTTCAACCTCCTCTATTTCAATCATTTATTATCTTTAACAATACTTTATCTGTAACATCAGACAAGGTTCCTGCTAAAAATAATTACAGAATAAAAACCAAAAAAGCTCACAGGCCTGATGTACCTGTGAGCTTTTTAAATTCAAGAACTGCCGTTGCGGCTGCTTCTTTAAGGTATAATCAGCCTTTATAATAAAATTCGCCGTGGCTGCTCCTAATGGTGAGTTCGTTTGCTTTGCTGCCTTCTACATGGCCAATTACCTGCGCCTCCACGCCAAACGAGCGGGAGATGGCAATCAGGTCATCCGCGTATTGCTCCGGCAGGTATACCTCCAGGCGGTGGCCCATGTTAAAGACCTTGTACATTTCTTTCCAATCGGTGTGGCTTTGCTCCTGAATTATGCGAAACAGCAGCGGAGTAGCAAAAAGGTTATCTTTTACAATATGTACCTGATCGGTAAAGTGCAGCACTTTGGTTTGGGCACCACCGCTGCAGTGCACCATACCGTGTATGTGCTGTCGGTATCCTTTTAGTATTTCTCTTACAATAGGCGCATACGTACGGGTTGGCGATAGCACCAGTTTGCCTATCTCCTGCCCTGTCTCTTCGTTTACATCTGTGAGCCTATAGTTGCCGGAGTACACCAGGTCTACGGGCAATTCCGGATCGTAGCTCTCCGGGTAAGATTTGGAAAGGTATCTGTGGAACACATCGTGGCGGGCCGAGGTAAGGCCATTGCTGCCCATGCCGCCATTGTACTCGTCTTCGTAGTTGGCCTTGCCATAAGAGGCGAAACCCACTATCACATCGCCTGCCTGAATATTGTGGTTCGAGATTACTTCATCGCGGCGCATGCGGGCGGTAACGGTGCTGTCTACAATAATGGTGCGTACCAGGTCGCCTACATCGGCTGTTTCGCCACCTGTGCTGTAGATACCGATGCCGTTGTCGCGGAGCATCTGCAGCACTTCTTCGGTGCCGTTTATAATGGCGGCAATCACTTCGCCGGGTATCAGGTTTTTGTTGCGGCCAATGGTAGACGAGAGCAGAATGCCATCGGTTGCGCCTACACAGAGCAGGTCGTCGGTGTTCATAACTACGGCATCCTGGGCAATACCTTTCCAAACGCTCAGGTCGCCGGTCTCTTTCCAGTACATGTAGGCCAGCGACGATTTGGTGCCGGCACCATCTGCGTGCATAATGGCGCAGTAGTCCGGGTCGCCGGTAAGAATATCGGGTATAATTTTACAAAATGCCTTCGGGAAAAGGCCCTTATCGATGTTTTTAATAGCGTTGTGAACGTCTTCTTTAGAGGCTGAGACACCACGACGCAAATATCTGTTTTCCATAGTGCTGGATGGTTTGCCTGTAAATTTAACAAATCCTTTGCAGGAGAGAGATAATAAAATTAAAAAGTTAGGAATTGGCTGGCCTGGCAGAAGCATTTACCAGATGTATAGGTGTAGCTAATAGCCGGTCTGGCTGCTGTACCAGACTTGGGAACTGTCGGAGTAGCAGCATTCAGGATAGAAGACCCTTGACTTGATTTCCGGCAAAACGCTTTGGAAGGCTGATTTGATTTGAATAATTTGAGTGTATAACATATGAAGGGGTATTCATATTGTAATACTTCTATTAAGCAAGGTTCCATCTGCCTTAGCTGCAGCTCAATCCGGTGCCCTCCTGCTGTTTTGTTCTATTAGCAGAAGTCTTAGCGCTCACGGCCGCGAGGCCTCGTCCTTGGCCATCGGCGCTGCACATCTTTCCTGCCCTGCGGGCTGCCTGCGGCACCGGAAACATGTGAGGCGCCTCAAGCCAAGGACTGGGATTTGATCGATAGCCAAGGCTGATGCCACGCAATAGCCTTTTATCACTAATAGTTCTATATAGATACCCCAAAATATGTTATGCACTCGAATAATCCTTTTGCCATTTAACCATTCAGCAATTAACAACCAACTACCAATTATTCTAATGAAAATGGCCTTCCGAAGCTATTTCATGGTTCTGGGTGTCAAGGGTTACGCCATTACTGCATAAAATAAAAGCCTTAGAAACCAACAGTTAATGCGGTTGCCAAGGCTTTTGGTTTGTAACGTATTCTTAAAATTAATCTGCTATCCGGATTACCTTAAACTCGGTGCGGCGGTTGCGTTGGTGCTGTTCCTCGTTAGTGGCATTTTTTATAACCAGCCTGCTCTCGCCATAGCCTTTGGCCGTAATGCGTTCCTGATCTATGCCTTTAGAAACAATGTAAGCCACTGCAGACTCCGCTCTGCGCTGCGACAGGTCCATGTTGTAGGCATCGGAACCGCGAACGTCGGTGTGTGAGCTAAGTTCTATCGAAATGCGTGGGTTGTCGATGAGGATTTGTACCAACTTGTCGAGTTCCAGCGCTGCATCTTCCCTGATGTCGGCTTTATCCAGATCATAATAGATGTTTTCGAGTACAATCGGTTTTTCGCGCACGATCTCGTTCAGCACCAGCGTTGCTGTCAGGCGCACTTCGTTCACTTCTTCGGTCAGTTCGCTTTGTGGTGGCATTTTACCTACGGTGGTAATGCGCTGGCGTGCCGTAAAGAAGCCTGATTTCTCGGCTACAACCGAATAAGTAGAGGCACTGTCGAGGGTAAAGGTGAACTTGCCGGCGGCATCGGTGCTTGTTTCGCGGAGCCTTTTGCCGCTCTCGTCCTGCAGCACCACAATATTATCGGGCACCAACACCTGCTGGCGGGCACCATCGCGGCGCAGGAACAGGGTACCATCTACAAAGAAGTTCACCTGCTTCTTAACCGACCTGCTGAAGGCATAAATATCGTCGCCGCCTTTACCACCTGCTCTGTTAGAGGTAAAAAATCCGTTCTCCACATCTTTAAACACAAGACCGAAATCGTCGCCTGTTGAGTTGATGGGCGCACCCAAATTCACGGGTTTACCGTCTTCGATCCGGAACAGGTCGAGCCCGCCCAGCCCCGGCAGGCCATCGGAGGCAATATACAAGGTGCCATCGGGAGCTACGTGCACAAAGGTTTCGTTGCCGGGCGTGTTAATCTCAGGCCCCAGGTTAACGGGAGCTGAAAAACGGCCTTTTTCGTCGAGGGTGGTTTTGTAGATATCGGTACCGCCCTGGCCACCTCTGCGGCTCGACGAGAAGTACATGGTTTTGCCATCGGGCGAGAAAGCTGGCGAAGAATCCCAGGCACGAGAATCGTTGATGCTCAGAACCTTAGGCTCTGACCAGGCACCAGACCGGAATGTGGAGGTGAACAGGTTTACATTCTGGCGGCCTTTGCGCGTGCCTTCGTTGCTGCGGGCAAACACCATTATCTGGCCATCGGCAGTAAAAGCAGGCAAAGCATCGTGCATGCCATCTAAGTTCACGCCTTCGAACTTGCGCACAGTGGTACCGATAGCTTCTAAAGAGTCGCTCAGGTTGGCGGCATAAATATCTATAAAGCCTTCGCCGTTGCCCATGTACAGCTTGCCGGCTCCTCTTGTAGATGAAAAAACCAGTTCGTTGTTTAAGATCAGCGGAGCAAACTCAGAACCTTCGGTGTTCAACGTTTCGAGGTGCTCAATCTCGAACTCCGGGTGCTTTTTCAGGATGTCTGACAAGGAGGCAAAGTTCTCTACTTCGCGGGTTGCCAAGGCTTTTAAGGTGGCGTTGCGGGCTACTTTCACGTATTCCTGCAATTGCCGCTGCGACTCCTCGTACTTACCGTTAGCCTTCAGCGACATGCCGTAGTGGTAATACAGGTCTTCTTTCCGGAAGTTGGCGCCCAGTGCTGCTCTGTAAAATGGCTCTGCCTGCTCCAGCCTGTTCGATAACCGGTACGATTCGGCTATTTTGTAGTTCACCTCCCCTTTTCTGTCGGTTTTGCCTAAGGCCTGCGAGTAATACTCGATGGCCCGCTGATACTGTTCCTGCTCAAACCGCTTATCGCCCTGGTTCAGGTAGCGGCCAGTACCGCAAGCCCCCAGCAAAAGCAGTAACAGCACAAAAACTGGCAATCGCTTCAGGCTGGAAGCGGGCAACAGGAATGATGGTAGCTGAAGCATGAACAAGTCTGTTTGAATTAAAAATATTTAGAAAGCCAGCTGTTACCGGCAGGTCGTGGCCAGGCAGACTGCAGCTCTCCTAAATTATTCACTAAAGTATCGAAGTATAATGAATTTTCGCGAATCTCGCCAGCAGATACTTTGTCTTTTAACTGGCTAAGTGGCACCAGTTGCACCTCGTCGTTCTGCAAAAAGGCCAGCCTGGTGCGGTCGAAAAGCGAAATGCCGAACTGCCTCTCGAGCTCACGCACAAAATTCACGGAGCTGTCTATGGAGCATCCGCTGGCAGAGGTGGCGCTCTCGTTGTTGGCCAGCACCAGGAACTGGTGGTGCAACAGCGTAGCCGATGCCTGCAGGCCTGTGCCGTGGCTACTCCACTCTGATGCAAAACGTTCTAACATCGGTTTTATTTCAGCCTGCTCTGCTTCTGTGAATGGGCGGCTGGCCTGGTAAATCCAGAGGCGGGCATGTGGCGGCAGTTGATCGAATGGGATATACATATTACGTGCTTATACTACTATATAGAAATACCTGTTGCAATTTACAACAGGTATATGATTTTGTTTTTGTTATCTGAATTAACGAAAATTTCACGAAGCTGCGTCTATTGGCAACTCCTTTTTTCAAGGATTATTCAGATAGACATTAGATACTAAATACTAGATATAAGATACTAGATTTTGTCCGAAGCTGGTTTACTCCCCTCAGACGCTCGCAGGAGCTGCGCACACTGCGAGGTCTTTGCTGCTCATATACTCAGATTAACCATTTAACAATTCAACCATTTAACAATTCAACCATTTAACCATTAAGCAATCAGCAAGAAATTATTCTAATGAAACAGGCCTTCCAAAGGTTTTTATGAAGTAAAAGGCTCAGGGCTTAACGACTCAGACCTTCTGCCTGCGCAATGAGTTCTGCTATATCGAAAACCTTTACTTTTTCTTCCTGCTCTTTGTTCTTTACACCGTCTGTCATCATTACCATACAGAAGGGGCAGGCGGTGGCTATTACGCTGTCGCTGGTGCCAAGTACTGCCAGGGCTTCTTCGGTGCGCTCTATGTTTACGTCTTTTTTGCCGGGCTCTGGCTCTTTAAACATCTGGGCACCACCGGCACCACAGCATAAGCCATTGGCACGGCTGCGCTTCATTTCTACTAGGTCGGCATCGAGGGCAGCCAGCACCTCGCGGGGAGCCTCGTAAATATCGTTGGCGCGGCCCAGGTAGCAGGAGTCGTGGAACGTGATGCGGCGCCCCTGGAATGCCTCGCCTTTCGCAACCCGCACTTTGCCTTCGTTTATAAGCTGCTGCAGAAATGTGGAGTGGTGTATTACTTCGTAGTTGCCACCCAGGTCGGGGTATTCATTTTTAAGCGTGTTAAAACAATGCGGACAGGCAGTCACGATTTTCTTCACATTATAAGCATTCAGTACCTCGATGTTGGTGAGGGCCTGCATCTGGAACAGGAACTCGTTGCCGGCACGCTTTGCCGGGTCACCGGTGCAGCTCTCTTCGGTACCCAGCACTGCGTATTTAATGCCTACATGCTCCAGTATCTGCACAAAAGCACGGGTTACGCGCTTGTATCGGTCGTCGAAAGCACCTGCACATCCTACCCAGAACAGTATCTCTGGTTCCTCGCCATTAGCAGCCATCTCGGCCATGGTAGGCACTTTCACTAGTCTT
>NZ_VRTY01000010.1 GCF_008017455.1 Pontibacter qinzhouensis
GATAACAAATACGGTTGTAAAGAATCGTTGGTAGATGCGATTCGTCGTGCTACTGATGTAATGATGGCCGGTAAAGTAGCTGTTGTTGCTGGTTACGGCGATGTGGGCAAAGGTTCTGCTGCTTCGCTTCGTGGTGCCGGTGCCCGTGTTATTGTAACCGAAATAGACCCGATTTGTGCTTTGCAAGCTGCTATGGATGGTTTTGCTGTAAAGAAAATGGCAGATGCCATAAAAGAAGCCGACATTGTAGTTACTGCTACCGGCAACTACGGTATTATTGGTGAGCAGCACTTCCGCAGCCTCAAAGACAAAGCCATTGTATGTAACATCGGCCACTTCGACAATGAAATTGATATGGCTTGGTTAAATGGCGCTTACGGTCATACAAAAGACACTGTTAAGCCGCAAGTAGACCTCTACAACATTGATGGCAAAGACGTAATTGTGCTGGCAGAAGGCCGCCTGGTGAACCTGGGTTGCGCTACTGGTCACCCGTCTTTTGTAATGTCTAACTCTTTCTCGAACCAGACACTGGCACAGATCGAACTTTGGACAAACACAGCTGCATACGAAAACAAAGTATACACACTGCCTAAGCACCTCGACGAGAAAGTTGCCCGCCTGCACCTGGCCAAGATTGGTGTTGAATTAGACGAACTTTCTGAAGAGCAAGCAGCTTACATTGGTGTAGAAGTTCAGGGTCCGTTTAAGCCTGAGTACTACCGTTACTAGTTTTTAAGGATACAAGACGCAGGATATAAGACGTAAGACTTTTCCTGATATAAAAAGAGAAACCCGGTGCAACAGCACCGGGTTTCTCTTTTTATATCAGGAATTATGCTAATGATTTAGGCCTTCAGAAGCTTTTAAACAGAAAACAGGTCAAGGGCTAAATGATGTTAAACCTCGACATAAGCGTTTTTTTGTAGGATTTGCCAATCGGAATGTCACCTTTGCCGAAAACAACGGAGTTTTCTTCCAGGGCCTCAATTTTATCGAGGTTGGCGATGTAGGAGCGGTGCACGCGCACAAAGTTTTGCGCCGGTAGCTTATGCTCCATGTCTTTAAGGGTAGAACTTACCAGGTATTTCTGGTCGGCAGTTACAATAAAAGAATAGTTATCGTAGGCCTCAACCCACAAAATATCGTTGTAAAGTACTTTAATAATCCGATGCTTTACTTTTACAAAGATGTAGTCGGTAGCAACCTCCTGCTCTTTATTGTTAACCGGGGCAGGTGTTTCTTCGGCTTCTTCGGCTTTGTGGTCGTGCTTGTACAAGGCAATTTCGATAGCGGAGCGCAGGCTTTTCATATCGAAGGGCTTTACCAGAAAGCCGTCGGGCTCAGTTTTTTTGGCTCTGTCTATAGTAGCTTTGTCGGCATAGGCTGTCAGGAATATAAACGGAATTTTGAATTCATTTTTAATAAGAAGGCCAATGTCTATGCCATCGGCTTTACCGCGCAGGTTTATGTCCAGCAGTACGAGGTCAGGCTTTGTCTCCCGGATCATTTCTATTGTGTCTTCGCCAGAGTCTATGGCGCACGTTTCGTAACCTAACTCTTCTAAACAAGCCGCCAGGTCTTCCGCGATAATGACCTCATCCTCTGAAATAAGAATTTTAGGTTTTGTCATAACAATATGTTCTTACATGTATTTTCAAGGTAAGGTTATATATTAAAATACAAAGTAGATAGTGCACCCTGCTCGTTCTGTAGCTCCAGCCTTCCGTTTAGCTTTTTTATGAGAGAGTTTACCAGGCGCAAGCCAAATGAAGTTGCGCTTTTCGGATCAAAGTCTGCTGGCAGGCCCACCCCGTTGTCTGCAATTACCAGTTTATGCGTTGAGGAGGTGTGTTGCGTTAACCGAATTTTCAGCCACCCTTTACGCTCGTTCGGGAATGCATATTTTAACGTATTGGAAACTAGTTCGTTTACGATAAGCCCTAGTGTTATGGCTGAATCTATGTCAACTTTTAAATGCGGTATTTCCAGTTCCAGCGCTACATGTTCCGGATTAGTGCCGAAAGAAGAGTAAAGGCTCTCGCATATACCCGAAAAGTAGGTGGCCAGGTCTATTTCTGCCAGGTCTTCGTGCTGGTAGAGGCGCTCGTGCAGAATAGCCATGGAGCGTACTCTGTTGCGGAGTGCCTGCATAACCTGTATCGATTCAGGGTCCTGTATATGGCGGGTTTGCAGGTTGAGCAGGCTTATAACAATCTGCAGGTTGTTTTTTACGCGGTGGTGAATCTCCTTCAGGAGTGTTTCCTTCTCCCTGTTTTTTTCTTCGAGCAAGCGCGTGCGGTGCTTTACCCTTTGCTCCAGTAGCGAATTCTGTTTTACAAGGCTTCGCTCGCGCAACCTGATGAGTGAAATAATTGCCATTGCCACTGCCAGCAGCAGCACCCCAATAAACCATTCCCGCTTCCAGACAGGTGGGGCAACAGTAAAAGTATAGCTAGCGGGTTCTGGAGTCCAGAAGCCATCGTTGTTGCGGGCCAGCACCTGGAACGTATAATCGCCGGGGCTCAGGCTGGCGTAGGTGGCGTAGTTGTTAGCTGTTACGCCCGACCAAGCATCCTGGTAGCCCAGCAAGCGGTACCGGTAGCGCACCTGCTCCGGGTTGGTTAACGAAATGCCCTGAAAACCAAAGGTGATGTGGTTCTGGTCGTACCGTAGCCGAAGGTCTGCCGGGAGCCCGGTTACGGTATCGGTATCGAAGCCCAGTGCCTGCCAGTCGGCGGGCTGCATAAAGAGTTCGATAGAGGTTAAGAAGGCATTTGGGTGCACATTGTTTGGGCTAAAGGTGTGATGAGCGTATTGTGTAAGGCCTTGTGCGGTGCCAAACCATACTCTTCCATCGGGTGTCTGGGTTATAGCATTCAGGCTTACCTCTCTGCCCCTGAAGCCTTCGTTAGCCGTGTAGGCTCTAAACTGTAGTTCGTGCTGCTGCTGAAAGGGAGCTAAGTTTGCTTTGAGAACACTACGCCCGGTACCTGCCCAAAGGTAGTTCTGCTTATCTACGTACAGGCTCAGAATACTTTCGTCGGCCACACCATTGGGAGCGTGGTACACACGTGGGTTTTGCAGCGTACGGTCGAGCGTGAGCAGGCCCTGGTCGTAACTCCCGAAAAACAGGTTGCCGAGCGAGTCTTCGGCCATGCTATACACATCTCTGAACTTAAATGGCTTTACCGCCTCCACTTCCTGCCACGTGCTGCCGTTTTGCCTGAAGATGCCATTTTCGGTTGTAGCCCACATGGTTTGCCTGCTATCGAGGTGCAGGTAGTATACTTTGCCCAGCATGCGGGCCTGGTGTGCTGTAAACCTGCCGTTGCTGAACCGTGCAATGCCGTTGGCGGTTGCAAACCAGAAGGTACCCTGTTGGTCTGGTAAGCAGCTGTATACCTCGTTGGCCGGCAAGCCATGGTCGGTAGTGTAGTGTGTGGCGGTTGTAGGCGATATTTTCCAGATGCCGTGGCTGGTGCAGACCCAGGTCTCCTGGTCGCTGGCTACCCAGATGTCGTAAATGGTGGTGCCGGTGGGCCAGAGACCTCTGCGCAGCCATTGCGGCTTGTTCTGCTCCATGTAAGCGGCATGGCCATCTTCGGTGCCGAACCAGAGTCTGCCTTGGGCATCCTGCGAGAGTGCTGTAACACGAAGTTCCTCAATCAGTCCGAAATCGAAGTAATGTGTAAACCAGGGGTTGCGGTATTGCTGTAGCCCCTGCCCATCCGTCCCGATCCAGATATTGCCTTCTGTATCGGAAATAATGGCCGTAATGTGATTGGTTTTTAGGCCGTTTTCTTTTGTGATGTGTTCAAATGCCGTTCCGTTTCCTTTTAAAACGCCTTCCTGCCTCAGGCCCAGCCATACATTATCTTCGGCATCTTGTGCAAAGCAAACTATGTCGGGTTGCGTAACAGTGGCCGGTAGCGTAACTCCCGAAAGCCTGCCTCGCGCGTAAACAGCTACTCCCATGTTAGTACCTACCCAGATGCTGCCGTCTGTGTTCTGGCTTATAAAGTTGACTTTGTTAGCTGGCAAGCTGCTGTTTTGTGTATGGAAGGAGCGTAGGCCAGAGGTGGAGCTATAGAACAGACCAGCTGTTGCGCTGCCTGCCCAAATCTCTCCGGCAGCTGTGCAAAGCACCGCCGTGTAGGCTAGTTCCGGAAAGTTGCCTGCCTTTACAAAAGCATCTTGCTGCGTAACAAAAAGCCCTCCGTCTGTGGCTGCCCATATACGACCTGCCGTATCTTCTGCCAAACTATTAATTCTGTTAGCTCCGGGTACATCGGGCAGCTGGCGCAAACTAATTTTCTGGCCGTTATACACCATAATGCCACGCCTGGCAGTACCAATCCAGATGCGGTTACGCTTATCTTGCAACAAGGCGGTAATGTGGTTGCTGTTAAGGCCCTGCCGACGGGTAAAGGTCGTAAAGGCGGTGCCATTAAAGCGGCTCAGGCCACTGTGGGTGCCTAGCCAAAGCTGGCCTTTGTGGTCCTGCAGCAAAGCGTTTACCTGCGATTGCGGCAGGCCTTGTTCCTGCGTCCAGCTCCGGAAGTTGTACTGTTGCGCATCTACTACTACGGGGTAACCAAGCACCAGCAGCAGGCTGAGGAGCCAATTGAGGTAATGCCCTGTATAGCATTGGTTTTGCATTCTGTAGAATTAAAATGTGATTTATCTAAAGTACGAGTTTTCAGGATAATGTTTAGCATATATGTTAATCTACTTATATAGACAGCGACAGTACTTCCTGGAAATAGTTTTACGAAAATACAAAAGAGGAAAAGTTTTGTGTCGTGATACTTATGTCCTGTTTTTAGGAGAGATACAATTTCAATTTCTGATAAGTTATGACGCAGTCTATATACTCTTGCAATTTATAAAAGCTGACAGTAACAGAAAAGAAGCATAGCAAAGGGTACAGAAACCGAATACTGGCTAATGAGTGGAGAACCCTGTGGGTACTAAGAGTTAAGGATTAAACTAAACTTTTTCTGGTATCTTTTTCTTGCTTATAGCGGCTTTACCACAGCTTCTGGGCGCTTTAAGCCTTTGCAAACGGTAGTAGCTCTTCATGCATGAACGTAGGCTGTTTCTAGGTAGACCCTTGGTGAACTTTTAGCTAAAATCCTTTTGGAGGCAGTTTTTATTAGCATAATTTGAAATGCAAGGTGCCATATTCGGTAACATCCGGATACAGATGAAATTTTTTATTTTTTTTCTGAACCAGTGTAACCTTGGCTATTGTGGCTCCGTATAAAAGAACGGCTAAAAGTTGAAGATTAATTTATTTAAGTAGATTCATTTTCAAAAATAAAAAAAGTCTCTCTGGAAACGGAGGGACTTTTTTGTTTATATCCCTGCCGTTCGAAATAAGGTAATTATAACTCTCTTACAGGTTAGGATACAGCTCTTAACAATTGGTAGAAACGGGCAGAATTTGTTCCTTTGCTCTAAAACCATCATCTTAGGTTGCTTTACCTGCAGGTCTGGTGTGGCCGTTTTATGTTTTAGCGGGCCATCTAACACCTTCGTAATGTACTGTCAGATTATGGTAAAAAAGCCTGTTATCAGCATGAATAGAAAGCTATCAGTAGTCATTATAACTTATAACGAAGAAGAGAGCATCGGGCGTTGTCTTGAATCGGTGGCAGGTATAGCAGATGAGATTGTGGTGGTCGATTCTTTTTCTACAGACAGAACAAAAGAGATTTGCGAGGCGCATGGTGTTACTTTTTCTGCTAACCCTTTTAAAGGCCACATAGAACAGAAGAATTACGCTTTGAACCTGGCTAGCCACGATTATGTGCTCTCGCTTGATGCCGATGAAGCGCTGACTCCTGAACTGCGCCAGGCAGTGGCAGCAGCCAAAGCCAACTGGACTGCAGATGCCTACAAACTGGCACGCCTTACCAACTACTGCGGCAGCTGGATAAAACACGGCGGCTGGTACCCCGACTGGAAAGTAAGACTCTTTGATAAACGAAAAGCGCATTGGGGCGGCCAAAACCCACACGACCGGATAATTTTAACCGGAGAGGCTACCTTAGGAGTTTTAAAAGGCGATTTGCTGCACTACTCTTATTTCAGTATAAAGCAACATCTGGATCAGGTTAACTTTTTTACGGAAATAGCCTATCAGGAAATGAGGAGCAGAAATAAAAGTACTTCAGTTATGGCTTTGCTCCTGAAGCCTCCCTTTAAATTTATAAAGATGTATTTTATTCAGTTGGGTTTCCTGGATGGTTTTGCCGGATTCTGTATAGCTGTTATCTCGTCTTATGCGGTGTTTGTGAAGTACGCAAAGCTTTATCTTTTTAACAAGAACAGAGCCTGATGAAGACAATTCTTATAAGCAGGCCAGATGCAATTGGTGATGTGGTGCTCACGTTACCTATGTGCGGTTGGCTGAAGCATGTGCTCCCGGGCTGCCGTATTATTTTTCTGGGCTCAACCTACACGGCTCCTGTAGTTGCCTGCTGCGAACATGTAGATAGTTTTATAAATGCCGATACACTGCTTGCCCTGCCATACCAGGAGCAGGTAAATTTCCTGAAGGCGCAGTCTGTTGATATTATACTGCATGTGCTGCCACACAAAGCTATTGCCAGGCTGGCATACAAAGCCAGAATTCCGCTGCGTGTAGGTACCCGCAACAGGTGGTTTCATTGGCGCACCTGCAATAAATTAGTAGCCCTGAGTCGTAAAAACTCCGACTTACACGAAAGCCAGTTGAACCTGCAACTACTCCAGGGAATTGGCATAAACCATTTCCCGGCCTTTGCAGAGATGCACCGCTATACAGGCTTTACCAGAGTTGCTCCCTTACCTGCCTGGGCACAGGAGCTGTTAAATCAGAAGCAGCCAGGAAAGTTGAATATTATTCTGCACCCTAAATCGAGAGGCAGCGCCCGCGAGTGGAGTTTGCAGCACTATGGCGCGTTGGCCCGCCTGCTGCACGGGCAGGGCCACCAGGTGTTTGTAACCGGAACTGCCAAAGAGGGCGATTTAATAAGAGATTGGCTGCAAGAGCACTCAGAGTTCGTATTAGATATGACAGGCCGTTTCGAGTTAGCTGAATTTATAAGTTTTACAAGCGCAGCAGATGGTATAGTGGCAGCCAGCACCGGCTCGCTGCACCTGGTGGCAGTAGCAGGGGGAAATGCCCTGGGAATTTATGTGCCTATGCGGCCCCTACACCCTGGGCGTTGGGCTCCAATTGGGGAACATGCCGATTTTCTGGTAAAGCCAATAGACTGCAACGCCTGCCGGAAAGCACCCGCAACCTGCAGCTGCATAAACGAAGTAAGTCCGGATATGGCTCTGGGCCGTATATTAAACTGGAGACCTCCTGCAAAACAGGATATAGAGAAACCTGTATAGAGTTATAGCCACAACAGGTAACTTTTTTACGCCAATTTTGTATGTAGTCCTATATAGTTGCCCTTTGTTAAGGATAAATAAAGATAGGGGCCTATCTTTGTGACATTAGACAGGCCTGATTCACTTTCGTAAGTACAAACTCCAATTAAATGAGCGAGCAAACAGGTAAACAACTTAGTAAAGAGGAAAAAGATGCACGGTTTGAGGCCGAGCTACTTCCTGTACTGGCCCCTCTGTACAACTTTGCCTACAGACTGACCTTAGATGAAGATGATGCCAACGATCTGGTACAGGAAACATATCTTAAGGCATATCGCTTTTTTGATTACTTCGAACAAGGAACTAATGCAAAAGCATGGCTGTTCCGAATCCTGAAGAACTCCTTCATAAACGAGTTCAGGAAAAAAAGCAAACAACCCGCTAAAGTAGACTATAGCGAGGTAGAAGGGTATTACAACACCGACGACGTAGAGGGAGAGGGAGGCGTTGCCACCACCACCGATATGCGCACCGAAAGCGTGCAGGACCTGATTGGAGACGAAGTGGCAAGCGCCTTGAATGCATTGCCTGTCGATTTCAGAACTGTCATAATCTTGTGCGACCTGGAAGGATTTACTTACGAGGAAATGGCCAAGATTTTAGACATACCGATAGGAACGGTCCGATCGAGGCTGCACCGCGCCAGAAACTCCCTGAAAGAGAAGTTGGAAGAGTATGCAAAAAGCATGGGATATAACAGTTAATCACAAAAAGTATTAAGAGTTTGAAGTTAAGATGGAAACAGAATTTACAGAAGCGTATCAGAGAACGTCTGCGGAAGGCAGGGAGACAGAGTGTGAGAAGGTAGCTAATATCTTAGACCTGGTAATAGATGGAGAAGCCAGTACTGATGAGCAGCATTTTTTTAATTCTCATATTGAGGAGTGCGTGTCCTGCTTCGAAAGCCATCAAAAGCAAAAGCTTCTGAAAAGCATAATCAGTGGCCATTTAAAGCGTGTTATTGTTCCCGATCGACTCGCTACATCTATAAAGGCTAGAATCCAAGAAACCGTATAACACCCCTGATGCAAGGAAAAATCATCATATTCTCGGCTCCATCCGGTGCCGGCAAAACTACAATCGTTAAACACCTGCTACAGGTGAACCCTACATTAGACTTCTCCATCTCGGCCTGCACCCGCGATAAGCGCGGAAGAACCGAAGAAAACGGGAAAGACTATTATTTTATCACCCCGGAAGACTTTAAGAAAAGAATAGAGAACGATGAGTTTGTGGAGTGGGAAGAAGTGTATGAAGGCGCTTTTTACGGCACTCTGAAATCTGAAATAGAGCGTATTTGGGCAACAGGTAAATATCCTATACTGGATGTTGATGTTAAAGGAGGACTGAGTATAAAGGAATTTTACAAAGACAAAGCACTGGCTATTTTCGTAAAGCCACCCTCAATAGATGAACTGGCCAAACGCCTGACCGCCCGCAACACCGACTCTACGTCCAGTATATCGAGCAGGGTGTTTAAGGCAGAGTTTGAGCTTCGGTTCGAAAACAAGTTCGACCAGGTAATTGTGAACGATAACCTGGAAGAAGCCTTTGCCAAAGCAGAGAAACTGGTAGGCGATTTCCTGAACCCGGAGCAGGCGTAGCATGAAGGTAGGGCTCCTTTTCGGCTCTTTTAACCCGATCCACGTCGGGCACCTGCTGCTGGCAAACTACATGGCTACGAACACCGACCTCAACACAGTTTGGTTTGTAGTATCGCCGCAGAATCCGTTTAAGCAAAGCAACACGCTGCTGCACGAGTTCGACCGGCTGCACATGGTGTCGCTGGCCATCGGCGATAATCCTGACCTGGGTGTGTCTAACATAGAGTTTCAGATGCCTAAGCCGAGCTACACCATCGATACCCTGACCTACCTGCAGGAGAAGTACCCAAGCTATGAGTTTGTATTGATCATGGGGGAGGACAATTTAGCGGGTTTTCCGAAGTGGAAAAACTACGAGAGCATTCTGAACTACCACCGGGTGTATGTGTACCCGCGTTCAGGCTCCGCCACCACCGATCTTACCACCAGACTGCCTAATGTTACCTTTGTGAAAGCCCCTGTGCTCGACATATCGGCTACCTTTATCAGAGACTGTATCAGGCAAGGCAAATCGGTCAGGTATATGCTACCCGATGAGGTAGCTGCTTATATTAAAGTGCACAAGCTTTACCTATAGCCCTACAAAAAAACCAGAAGCCCCGACTGCTTGATTTAAGCTGCCGGGGCTTCTGGTTTCCGGGGCGTTTCATTAAGCCCGCTAACCCTTGAGCTACTTTAGGGCAAAACTCCTTCTGAAGGCTATTTTCATTTAAATAATTGCTCGTTGGCCAAAGCGAACTCTTATATGGGTAAGGTTAAACTAAACTTAACTAAATTGGATAAAGGAGAAAACAAAAACGGAGTAGCCCAACCCTTGAACTGAATAAGCCTGAAATCCTTTGGAAGGCCATTTTCATTAGAATAATTGCTGTTTACAGGAGATACATATGATAAAGGGTGCTACAGGAGGTCATAGTTAATGTGCCAAATTTTAAGGGCGGTAAGCCGTATTGGCCAAAAGTCCGTTTAAGGGTAATGGTTTTAGTATGTCAAACTAAATCAGTATGTTAATTTAACTAACACCCAAACAGAAGAACACCATGAAAACCTATAAAGTAGTAAAAGTAACAGCTGCAGAGACTTTCGAAACAAGTCTGAATGAGCTCTCACAAGCAGGCTGGAAAGTGGTAAACGCTAACCTCGTCTTCGCCAACGACACCAATAACACGCCTACCTATTTTGCCCTGCTCGAGAATACTCCTTTAGAAGATGAACTAAAACAAATGGTAGAAGAAAACCCTGAGGAGTTACTGAACGACATGGGCCTGAGCCCTTCGTCTAATTAAGCAGCCTGAAGGAGGTACTGCTTCTAGTTATTCATAAAGCTGCTGCTCCTGCCGTCCATCTTCAGTTAGAAAGCTTTTGGGGCAGCAGCAAAATTTAACACATGTTAGCTTTGGAAGTAGTATATTTAAACAAAACTAAAATGTAAGGTAGCAACAAACATGCGCCAGCTGTTGATTCTGCTTAAGGCTGTGTTTATGGTTTGCTGTGTACCGGCAATGGTTTCGGTAAAGCAATTTTTAGGTAGCCAACTAGCCGCGCTACCTAAGAATTTGAACATGGTCTAAAAACCTCTTTGTATGACGGAAATATTTAACAAGCTTAAAAGTAAGAATTTAACGTTCCAGCATGTTTGCGAAGTTGGTGTGTATTTGCCGGAAGTCTCAAACGTGATTGATTTTATCAGAAGTGGCGTAAGAACGTCGTTGGTAGAGGCTGACCTTGGTATTGTTGAGAAAATTAAACAGGTTTTTAAGGATTATAATATTACAGTTTATCCTTTTGCTGTCTGGGATTATACCGGAACAGTTAACTTCTCTAAAGCGCATGCGTCTTCTTTTGTAACGCAGCTAAAAGGCAGCCCGGCCCTGATAAACGACAAATTTGTGGTAACCGAAGACAACACACAGGAAGTAACCTGCAAAGTTTTTTCGGAGATAGACGACGGCACCATCGATTTGCTGAGCATTGATATTGAAGGCAGCGAATGGTATGTTATTAAGCATATGGTGAGCAGGCCAAAGGTGATCTCCATAGAAACGCACGGCAAGAAATATGTGAATCCGTTTATACAGGAAATATTAGCCTGGATGGAGAAAAACAACTACCAGATCTGGTATAAAGATGTAAGCGATACAGTGTTCGTTAAAAAAGGCACTTTTGAGATTACAGCCTTAGAGAAGTTGCAGCTAAAGCTAATAAACCTTCGGGTTAATTTAAGAAGAGCCAGAAAGAACCTGATGGGTTAACAGAAAAGCCCTTTTAGCATCGCAGCTAAAAGGGCTTTTCTGTTATTACTGATACAGCGTAAGAGCTTATACTGTCATAATCTCTGCTTCTTTCTTCACCAGCAGTTCATCAATTTTTACAATATAGCTGTCTGTTAGTTTTTGCACTTTGGCTTCTGCGTCGCGCACATCGTCTTCGGCAGTGCCTTCTTTCTGGAGCTTGCGCAGCGAGTCGTTCACATCTTTACGAATGTTACGGATGCTGATCTTGCCGGCTTCTGTCTCGTTTTTTACCTGCTTTACCAGGTCACGGCGTCTTTCCTCTGTAAGAGGTGGTATGCTCAGCCTGATGCTATCGGCATCGTGCATGGGGTTCAGGTTCAGGTCGCTGTTTTTAATGGCTTTGCCAATTTCAGCCACCATGCTTTTTTCCCAGGGCTTGATTATAAGTGTGCGGGCATCTGGTGTAGAGATATTGGCTACCTGCGATACGGGGGTAGGAGCGCCATAATAATCTACCCGAAGATCTTCTACCATAGCCGGAGAAGCTTTGCCGGCTCTTATTTTGGTAAGTTCAGCACCAGTATGCTGAACAGCCTTTTGCATAGATTCCTCTGCTTCGCTGAGGTAAAACTGAATTTCTTCCGTCATATCAATTTTATCTTAAAGTTCTTCTGCTGAAACTAAATTGTCTGTGTTAAACGATAGTACTATTTTTTGCAAGATCTGTTTTAGGCAACAAATTACCGGAGGGTAATGCAGCTTTTTTTACAAAACCTCATCCATGCTAACAAGGGTACCTATTTGCTCTCCCTGCACCAGGCGCTTCAGGTTGCCGCCTTTGTTCATGTCGAAAACAATTATGGGCAGGTCGTTTTCTTTGCAGAGCGTAAAAGCTGTCATGTCCATCACGTTCAGTCCTTTTTCGAACACTTCTTTAAAAGAAATGTTTGAGTAAAAAATCGCATTCGGGTCTTTTTCAGGGTCGGCTGAGTAAATACCGTCTACACGCGTACCTTTCAGTACCACATCGGCCTCTACCTCAATAGCTCGTAAACTGGCAGCTGAGTCGGTTGTGAAGTAAGGGTTACCTGTACCGGCACCGAAAATAACCACGCGTCCTTTCTCTAAGTGTCGTACCGCTCTTCGCCGGATGTAGGGCTCGCACACCTGCTGTATGCTTAGGCCGGAAAGTAAGCGGGTGAACACACCCAGCTTCTCGAGGGCGCTTTGTAAGGCCATGCTATTAATAACCGTGGCGAGCATACCCATATAGTCTCCCTGCACGCGATCAAGGCCTACCTGCTCTGCCTGCACCCCCCTGAATATGTTGCCACCTCCTATAACGACCGCCACTTGTACTCCAAGCGCCGAAACTTCTTTTATTTCCTGGGCATACTGCATTAATCTGTTAGAATCTATGCCGTACTGTTGTTCACCCATCAGCGCCTCACCGCTAAGCTTTAGCAATATCCGTTTATACTTCACGATTATAAGTTGTATGTATGATTTCCAAAAGATCGAGCTGTGGACGGGCTTTCTGCTGCCCGGCTGGCAACATCAAAAAACTAAAATAAAATCAGCACCTGATTTTTCTCCACGTTCTGGCGCACGGCCACTTTAATTTCCTTTACCACCCCATCGCCTGGCGACTTCAGAATGTTTTCCATTTTCATGGCTTCCAGAATCATAATCGCCTCTCCCTTTTTCACCTCCTGCCCTGGCTGCACCTTAATTTCAAGAATCAGGCCAGGCATGGGCGCTTTCACATCGTTAATTTTCTGCATGTTGGCGTTCGCCATGCCGAGCTTGTCGAGCAGGAGGTCGAACTGGTCTTTTACACTAACCGTTTGCACCATGCCGTTTATCTTTAGCGTAAAGGTTTTGGCCTGATAGTCTGCCTCTACGAGTTCGGCAGTATAGGACCTGTTGTCTTTTAAGATATGAAAAGTATTGGGTCCGATAGGGGAGATGTCCCAGTTGAAAGGTAATCCGTTAAGAAGTACCGCATCTTTCTGTATCGTAACCTGCCATGTTTTGTCGTTAGCGGTTTTTACCTGGAGCATCGTGTAAATCTGGTTTCGGAGCTTAAAGATAATTGAATTATCAGAGTATTTTCAGAAATTGAACCCAAAATTAAATCAATCCACTATGAATCATAGATTTTTGAGCACTGTTGGCCTGGCCGCAATGGTCGCTGTTTCGGCTGGATGCAGTAGCTCTAAAAGTGCAGTAAACACCTCTGAAAGCAGCTTAGTGATAACCGATACGGCTCCAGACACAGCATCTGTTCCTGTGTGGGCCCCCAAAAAGCACAGCTTTAACCCATCGCGTACCAGGCACCACGACCTGCTGCACACCAAGTTGCGCCTGCGCTTCGACTGGGAGAAGCAGCACGTGCTGGGTTTGGCCGAACTTACCCTGAAACCATATTTCTATCCACAGCAGCAGTTAGTGCTCGATGCCAAGGGCTTCGATATTCATAGCATCCACCTGATGAAAGGTTTTGACGGCACGCCGCTGAAGTATGCTTACGATGGCATGAAGCTTACTGTTGAGCTGGGCCGCACCTTTACCCGCGACGAAAAATATGTAATTGAAATTAATTATACGGCCAAGCCTAATGAACTGGCCGCTGGTGGGAGCGATGCCATTACCGACGATAAAGGGCTCTATTTCATAAACCCGCTTGGCACCGAACCAGACAAGCCGCGCCAGATCTGGACCCAGGGCGAAACGGAGGCCAGCTCTGCCTGGTTCCCAACTATCGATTCGCCAAACGAACGCATGACACAGGATGTGTACCTGACCGTAGAGAAAAATTTTACCACACTCTCGAACGGTACCTTTGTGTACTCCCGCCAAAACCCCGATGGTACCAAAACCGACTACTGGAAAATGGAGCAGCCGCACGCGCCTTACCTGGCCATGGTAGCTATAGGCGAGTTTGCAGTTGTAAAAGACAAATGGCGCGACAAAGAAGTTAACTATTATGTAGAGCCTGCCTATGCTCCAACTGCAAAAAAGATATTTGGGCATACCCCAGAAATGATGGAGTTCTTCTCGAAAAAGCTGGGAGTTGATTTTCCGTGGGCCAAGTATGCGCAGGTGGTGGTGCGGGACTTTGTATCAGGCGCCATGGAGAACACTACGGCATCGGTGTTTATGGAAGATCTGCAACTTACGGAGCGGGAACTGATAGATAAGAATTGGGACGGCATTATAGCCCATGAACTTTTTCACCAATGGTTCGGCGATTACGTTACCACCGAATCTTGGGCGAACCTGCCACTAAACGAATCTTTCGCAAATTATTCAGAGTTTCTGTGGTCGGAGCATAAATATGGAGCCGATGAAGCCGCTTATCTGCAGATGGAGGAACTGAGCCAGTACTTAGCAGAGGCAGAGACAAAACGTGAGCCTATGATCAGGTACCGCTATGGCAACCGCGAAGAAATGTTCGACAGCCACTCGTATGCCAAAGGCGGCCGCGTGCTGCACATGCTGCGGAAGTACGTAGGCGATGATGCCTTTTTTACCTCACTTAACCATTATCTTACCAAGCATAAGTTTTCGGATGTGGAGATAGCTGAACTACGCATGGCTTTCGAAGACGTGACAGGTGAAGATATGATGTGGTTTTTTGACCAGTGGTTTATGAACGCTGGCCACCCCGAGTTAAGAGTAACCCATACCTATGAAAACGGGCAGCTATCGCTGCAGGTGGAGCAGCAGCAGGATACCGTATATGCACCTGTTTACCGGTTGCCGCTTAAGGTTGGCGTATGGCTTAACGGCAAGCGCACCGATTATCCTATTGAAATTAGTAAAGCCATCCAGACATTTCAGTTCCCGGTGGCGGCCCAGCCACAGGCAGTGGTGTTCGATAGTGAGCAGCAACTACTTGGAACAATAGACCATGCAAAATCAGATGAGGAGCTAATCTATCAATACAGTAACGTGCCGGAAATGGGCGCCAGGTACGAGGCGCTGACAAAGCTGGAAGATAAGCTACAGAGTCCGGATGTTCGGAATGTGATGCAGGCAGCTTTAAAAGACGATTTTTGGTACATCAGAAGTTTAGCTGTTAATGCATTGGTAAGTTTAGAGGCAGAGGAAGCCGCAGCATACGCAAATGAAATTAAGCAGCTAGCCACTTCCGATAAAAAGAGTTCGGTTCGCGCCGATGCTATATTGGCGCTTGCAGCCTGGGGAGGCAAAGATCTGGTGCCGCTATATGAACAAGCCATGCAAGATAGCTCATACCAGGTAACAGCTGCCGGTATTTTAGGCTATGCCGGCACAGGAGCTGCCGATACAAAAATAAAACTGGCACACTTCGACAAAGAAAAGAATGAAGATGTGGTGCTTTCGTTGGCAGCCTATTATGCGGTGCAGGGAGGGATGGAGAAAAATGATTGGTTTGTGAGGCAGGTAAAACAGGCCCGGGGAAGCGGTCTGTACTACTTGTTGCAGAGTTATGGAGCCTTTTTAGCAGGAAACGAGCAGGCAAATACACCTGAAGCAATAAATTTATTAGGCGATTTAGCCATGAACCATAATTTGTACTATATACGGTTAGGTGCTTATCAGGCTTTGGGCGTAATGTCTGACCGTCAGGAGGTAAAGGAGCTACAGGAAAAAATAAAACAGAACGAAAAAGATGAGAGGCTGCTAAATTTGTACAGCAGGTAATGGGCAGGTTGAAAAAAAAATAAGTTTTTTTTACCCGAATAGTTGACTCTAAAATAAAAGTAGTTAATTTTGCATCTCCTTAGAACGAACAGCGGGAATGAAGCTGGGAAAACTAAGGAGATGTTCTGCTAAATTTTGTATTGAATTAGCAATTGGGGAGATTCCAGAGTGGCCAAATGGGACGGACTGTAACTCCGTTAGCGCGAGCTTTCGAAGGTTCGAATCCTTCTCTCCCCACATTTTGAAAGTCAGGTAATGGCTTGTTTGGTTTTGAAGCGGGAGTAGCTCAGTTGGTAGAGCGATAGCCTTCCAAGCTATAGGTCGCGAGTTCGAACCTCGTCTCCCGCTCAACTCAGGAAAGAATGACCGGTTGGATTTATGGAAATCAACGAAAAAGGAATTTCATGTAAATGGATTTCCTTTTTACTATAGGTTCGATTTGTATTTCTGCAGGAGTTGAAGGCCGACGTAGCTCAGGGGTAGAGTACTTCCTTGGTAAGGAAGGGGTCGTGGGTTCAATTCCCATCGTTGGCTCAAAGTCCGTTACGTGTACATTTAAAACACAAAACACTTAAACGTTTTAACCTTAATTTAAATCATACAATGGCTAAAGAAACATTTGACCGTTCCAAACCGCACGTAAATATCGGTACTATTGGTCACGTTGACCACGGCAAAACAACTTTGACTGCTGCCATTACTACAGTATTGGCTAAGAAAGGTCTGGCTACTCTACGTGACTTCTCTTCAATCGATAACGCTCCTGAAGAAAAAGAAAGAGGTATTACTATCAATACTTCACACGTAGAATATGCAACTGTAAACCGTCACTATGCACACGTTGACTGCCCTGGTCACGCTGACTACGTGAAAAACATGGTTACAGGTGCTGCTCAGATGGACGGTGCTATTCTTGTGGTTGCGGCTACAGATGGTCCTATGCCACAAACTCGTGAGCATATCCTTCTTGCTCGTCAGGTAGGTGTTCCTCAACTTGTTGTGTTCATGAACAAAGTGGACATGGTGGACGATCCAGAGCTTCTTGAGCTTGTTGAGATGGAAATCAGAGAACTGCTTTCTTTCTATGAGTTCGATGGTGATAACATTCCGGTTATTCAAGGTTCTGCTCTTGGTGGTCTGAACGGAGATGAGAAATGGGTGAAAACTATCGAAGAGCTGATGGATGCTGTTGATAGCTTCATTCCAATTCCTGCTCGTTTAACAGATCTTCCATTCCTGATGCCAGTAGAGGACGTGTTCTCAATCACAGGTCGTGGTACTGTTGCTACAGGCCGTATCGAGCGTGGCGTAATCAACTCTGGTGAGCCAGTTGAGATCCTGGGTATGGGTGCTGAGAACTTAAAGTCAACTGTTACAGGTGTTGAGATGTTCCGTAAGATTCTTGACAGAGGTGAAGCTGGTGACAACGTAGGTCTGTTACTTCGTGGTATTGAGAAATCTGATATCCGTCGTGGTATGGTAATCTGTAAGCCAGGTTCTGTTAAGCCACACGAAGAGTTCAAAGCAGAGGTTTACGTACTTTCCAAAGAAGAAGGTGGCCGTCACACGCCATTCTTTAACAAATACCGTCCTCAGTTCTACTTCAGAACAACAGACGTTACAGGTGAAATTATCCTTCCTGAAGGAGTAGAAATGGTTATGCCAGGTGACAACATCACTATTACTGTGAAGTTGATCAACAAAGTAGCCATGGAGAAAGGCTTACGTTTCGCTATCCGTGAGGGTGGTAGAACTGTAGGTGCCGGTCAGGTAACAGAAGTACTTGTTTAAATAAAATAAAACCCGTTCCTGAGATATTTTTTAGGAACGGGTTTGTTTTTTTAAATATTATAAATAACTTTGCACTCCATTTTAAAAGTGGCGTGCATTTTTTTACGGGTGTAGCTCAATTGGTAGAGTAGTGGTCTCCAAAACCATTGGCTGGGAGTTCGAGTCTCTCCACCCGTGCAACTTAAAATTTAGTAAATCGAAAGCGATGAGCAACATTAAAAGCTACCTAAGCGAAACAGTGGAGGAGATGAGGGATAAAGTCTCTTGGCCTTCTTATTCTGAGTTGCAGAATAGTTCTGTACTTGTTTTAATAGGCTCATTGATGTTTGCGCTCGTAGTTGGTGCTATAGATTTTGTTTTTGACGGCTCGCTGGAGTGGTTTTACAACCAATTTTAATAACAAGCTATGGCTGATTTAAAATGGTATGTAGTACGCGCGGTTAGTGGCCAGGAGAAGAAAGCGAAGGCTTACCTGGAGAATGAAATTATCAGGCAACACCTGGAAGAGTATGTGCCACAAGTTCTGATACCAGCAGAAAAGGTATACGAGATGCGTGGTGGTAAGAAACGGATAAGAGAAAGGAATTTCTTTCCAGGTTATGTTCTTGTGAATGCAGATTTATCTCATGGAGAGGCAGAACACATCATTATAAGTACACCAGGTGTTATTGGTTTTCTGGGTTCAAATGAAGGAGCTTTGAACAAAAAGCCGGTTCCATTGCGTCAGTCGGAGGTAAACAGGATTTTGGGTACCGTTGACGAGGCAGAAGAACAAACAGAAGTGCTGGATACGCCATTTATTGTAGGTGAACTAGTGAAGGTAATGGATGGTCCTTTCAGTGGTTTCTCAGGAACAGTAGAAGAGGTGTTTGAAGAGCGCAAAAAACTGAACGTGATGGTGAAGATCTTCGGACGTAATACTCCTGTTGAACTGAACTACATGCAAGTAGAAAAAGAATCGTAGTTTAATTTAAATAATGGCAAAGGAAATAAAAGGTTACCTGAAAATTCAGGTAAAGGGAGGTGCCGCGAACCCATCGCCACCGATTGGACCTGCACTTGGTTCTAAAGGTCTTAACATCATGGAATTCTGTAAGCAGTTTAACGCTAGAACCCAGGATAAGCCAGGACAAGTGTTACCAGTATTGATTACAATTTATGCAGACAAGTCCTTCGACTTCGTTATTAAAACGCCACCTGCACCTATATTGTTAATGGATGCTGCTAAAATTAAGGTAGGTTCAAAAGAGCCTAATCGTAACAAAGTAGGTTCAGTTACATGGGATCAGGTTAGAGAGATTGCAGAAATCAAAATGCCCGATTTAAATGCATTCAAACTGGACTCAGCCATGAAAATGGTAGCTGGTACAGCTCGTAGCATGGGTATCACTGTTTCTGGTAAGGCTCCTTGGAACGAATAATAACAGTTAAAGGATAATGGCGAAGATTTCAAAAAACAGGAAAGCAGCTTTAGCTAAGGCTGACTTAACAAAAGAGTATTCTTTAACAGATGCGGCTTCAGTTGTAAAGGATATCACTTTTACAAAATTTGATGCCTCTGTTGATATAGATGTACGCTTAGGCGTAGACCCCCGCAAAGCAGATCAAATGGTTCGAGGAATTGTTACACTTCCTCATGGTACTGGTAAAGAAGTTAAAGTACTTGCCTTGGTTACACCTGATAAAGAGCAGGAAGCTAAGGATGCAGGTGCTGACTTTGTAGGACTTGATGACTACATCCAGAAAATAGAAAAAGGTTGGACTGATGTAGATGTTATCATTACAATGCCAGCTGTTATGGCTAAAGTTGGTCGACTAGGTAGAATTTTAGGTCCCCGCAACCTGATGCCTAACCCTAAGTCTGGCACTGTAACCCAGGATGTTGCTAAAGCAGTGAAAGAAGTGAAAGCCGGTAAAATTGACTTTAAAGTTGATAAGACTGGTATTATTCACACAAGCGTTGGCAAAGTATCGTTTACGCCTGAACAACTTGCTGCAAATGCTGCTGAAGTGATCTCCACGCTTAACCGTTTGAAACCATCTTCAGCTAAGGGTACTTACATTAGAAGTATAACATTGTCTAGCACAATGAGCCCGGCTGTAATTGTTGACAAGAACGCAACTATCTAAGAACATGACCAGGGAAGAAAAAGAAATAATTGTACAGGATCTGAGCGAGAAGTTAGCGAACACTAACTATTTCTATATCACAGATGCTTCTACTATGTCAGTAGCTAGCACAAACCAGTTCAGAAGACTTGCTTTTGAAAGAGGATTGGAATACAAGGTTTACAAAAATTCTCTCATCAAGAAAGCATTAGATACTTTAGAAGCAGATACTTCATCTTTAGAAGGTGTGTTAAAAGGTTTTTCAGGTATCGTGTTTTCTACAGAAGCAGGAAATGCCCCAGCAAAGCTGATAAAAGACTTTAGAAAAAAAGGAAATCAGCTTCCATTGTTGAAGGGAGCCTACATCGATGCAGGAATTTATGTTGGAGATGACCAATTAGATGCTCTCACCAATGTTAAGTCTAAATTTGAACTCATTGGAGATGTTATCGGTTTACTTCAATCACCAGCTAAAAATGTTGTTTCAGCACTTCAAAGCGGTGGAAGCAAGTTGGCAGGTATACTGAAAACCTTATCAGAAAAAGAATAATTTAAAAACGTAATCAATAAGTAACTTTTAATTTCAATAAAAATGGCAGATTTAAAAGCATTCGCTGAGCAGTTAGTAAACTTAACTGTGAAAGAAGTTAATGAACTAGCTACAATCCTTAAGGACGAATACGGTATCGAGCCAGCTGCTGCTGCTCCAGTAATGGTTGCTGGTGGTGCTGCAGAAGGTGGAGCTGCTGTAGAAGAAAAAACTTCTTTTGACGTAATTCTTAAGTCAGCAGGTGCATCTAAACTAGCAGTTGTTAAACTGGTAAAAGAACTTACTGGTCTTGGTCTTAAAGAGGCGAAAGAACTGGTAGACGGCGCACCTAAAGCTTTAAAAGAAGGTGTTGCTAAGGACGAAGCAGAATCACTGAAAAAATCTTTGGAAGAAGCTGGTGCTGAAGTAGAGGTTAAAT
This sequence comes from Pontibacter qinzhouensis, assembly GCF_008017455.1. Lineage (GTDB taxonomy): Bacteria > Bacteroidota > Bacteroidia > Cytophagales > Hymenobacteraceae > Pontibacter > Pontibacter qinzhouensis. The sequence goes on from NZ_VRTY01000010.1 coordinate 20,830, forward strand.
AATCTCACTGTATCAACATACCGAAAACAGGTAGACCTGGCAAGTTCGTCAGGTCTTTTCCTGTTTGTATATGGGTTCAATTTTTGAATCCTTTTTTTGCACATAATGTTTTAACATTTATGTGTCTAAGTCAAAATGTAAACGTTAAAATTCAATGTCTTTGGCTAAGAATAAAACGAAAGAGCGAATCAATTTTGCTTCTATAAAGCATGTTATCGACTATCCTGACTTTTTAGATGTTCAGCTTCAGTCATTTCAGGACTTTTTCCAGTTGGAGACTCCAGCTGAAAATAGAGCTCAGGAAGGTTTGTTCAAGGTGTTTGCTGAGAACTTTCCAATATCTGATTCAAGAGAAAACTTCGTTCTGGAGTTTATCGATTATCATATAGATCCTCCAAAGTACTCTGTTGATGAATGTATCGATAGAGGATTAACGTATTCTGTGCCACTCAAGGCTAAGCTTCGCCTTATCTGTAACGACGAAGATAATGAAGATTTTGAGACAATTGAGCAGGAAGTTTTCTTAGGGAATATCCCATATATGACTGAAAGAGGCTCATTTGTTATCAATGGAGCTGAGCGGGTAATTGTTTCTCAATTGCACAGATCACCGGGTGTATTCTTCGCACAAAGTAAGCATACAAACGGAACAAAACTATATTCTGCCAGAATAATTCCTTTTAAAGGTTCTTGGGTTGAATTTGCGACAGACGTAAATAACGTAATGTATGCCTATATCGACCGTAAGAAGAAATTCCCAGTTACTACTTTATTACGTGCTATCGGTTACGGAACAGATAAGGATATTCTCGATTTGTTTGGCCTTTCTGAAGAAATGCCTGCAACAAAGGAGAACCTCAAGAATGCTGCCGGTAGAAGACTTGCTGCAAGGGTTTTAAGAACCTGGACAGAAGACTTTGTAGATGAAGATACAGGTGAAGTTGTATCTATTGATAGAAATGAAGTGCTTTTAGAGCGGGACTCTGAAATTACTGCCGAAGATATCAATATCATTTTAGATTCAGGCGTTCAGTCAGTTATTCTGCACCGTGAAAATGTGAACATCGCGGATTATGCCATCATTTATAACACGCTTCAAAAAGATAATTCAAATTCTGAAAAGGAGGCAGTAGAGCAAATCTACCGTCAGCTTCGAAATACTGAAGCGCCTGATGAAGAAACAGCTCGTGATATTATACAGAAATTGTTCTTCTCAGACAAGCGTTACGATTTAGGTGAAGTTGGCCGTTATAGAATCAATAAGAAGCTAGGGTTAGATACCAATTGGGACGCAAAAGTACTGACAAACGAAGACATTGTTCTTATTGTTAAGTACCTGATTGGTCTGATCAACTCTAAAGCTGTTGTAGATGATATTGACCACTTAAGCAACCGCCGTGTAAGAACAGTAGGTGAGCAGCTTTACGCCCAGTTTGGCGTAGGTCTTGCCCGTATGGCTCGTACTATTAAGGAGCGTATGAACGTACGTGACAACGAAGACTTTAAACCAGTTGATTTGATCAATGCACGTACATTGTCTTCCGTGATCAACTCCTTCTTCGGTACAAACCAGCTTTCTCAATTCATGGACCAGACTAACCCTCTGGCAGAAGTAACACACAAACGTCGTGTTTCCGCTCTGGGGCCAGGTGGTCTTTCAAGAGAGCGTGCAGGTTTTGAGGTACGTGACGTTCATTATACTCACTATGGTCGCTTATGTACAATTGAAACACCAGAAGGACCAAACATCGGTTTGATCTCTTCATTGTGCGTGCACGCACGGGTAAACCACATGGGCTTTATCGAGACTCCTTACCGTAAGGTGGCAGAAGGTAAAGTTAATATAGATGGAACCGTAGAGTACCTTACTGCTGAAGAAGAGGATACGCACCATATTGCACAGGCAAATGCCATAATCGATGAGAATGGAAATTTTGTTAACGACAGAGTAAAAGGCCGTTTCGAAGGTGACTTCCCGGTTGAAGAGCCAAGCACATATTCTTATATGGATGTTGCGCCAAACCAGATTGTATCTGTGGCCGCTTCTCTGATACCATTCCTGGAACATGATGATGCAAACCGTGCCCTGATGGGATCTAACATGCAGCGCCAGGCAGTACCATTGCTGAAGCCTCAGGCTCCAATTGTTGGTACAGGTCTGGAAAGACGCTCAGCTATTGACTCAAGAGCATTGGTTATTGCAGAAGGTGATGGGATAATTGATTTTGTAGATTCTACTAAGATTGTAGTAAAGTACGATCTAACGGAAGAAGAGAAATTAGTTGCCTTTGATGCAGAGTACGTTACTTATAAACTGATCAAGTTCAGAAGAACTAACCAGGATACCTGTATTAACCTTACTCCAATTGTCTACACTGGCCAGCGTGTAACTAAAGGACAACCACTGTGTGAGGGCTACGCCACAAATAATGGTGAATTGGCATTAGGAAGAAACTTGCAGGTTGCTTTTATGCCGTGGCAAGGTTACAATTTTGAGGATGCTATTGTAATTTCAGAAAAAGTTGTACGTGATGATGTGTTCACCTCCATTCACATTGAGGAGTTTGAGTTGGAAGTTCGTGAAACGAAACGTGGTGAAGAAGAACTTACTTCTGAAATACCCAACGTAAGCGAGGAAGCAGTACGAAACCTGGATGAGAATGGTATCATCAGAATTGGTGCTGAAGTAACCGAAGGCGATATTCTAATTGGTAAGATTACTCCTAAAGGTGAGACTGATCCAACGCCAGAGGAAAAATTACTTCGCGCAATATTCGGTGACAAAGCAGGTGATGTGAAAGATGCCTCTCTTAAGGCGCCGCCATCACTTAACGGAGTTGTTATTGAAACAAAACTTTTCTCAAGACCTAAGAAAGATAAGAACCTCCGGGCTAAATCTAAGAAAGAGGTTGAAGAGCTGAAAGTAAAATATTCAAAGGATTTAACAGCTATCAAAAATGTGATGGTTGACAAGTTAGTGGCTTTACTAGAAGGTAAAACAACTAATGGCATCAAGCACAAGTTTGGTGATGAAATTCTTACGAAGGGCTCAAAATTCTCTAGAAAAAATATTATAGAGGCTCTCTTCCCTGAAAAGAACCCATACAAGGATGAAAGCAATTATGCTGTTCCGGAAGAGGTTAACATGTTCAAGGACTTAATTCTGGAGAATTGGACAGAGGATGAGAAAGCAAACAATATGCTGGTGGAACTTGTTAAAAATTATAACAAGCGTCGCAACATCACCTCTGCACATTTCAAGCGTGAGCGTTTCACATTAGAAGTTGGAGACGAATTACCTGCTGGTATCGTGCAGTTGGCCAAAGTATACATCGCTAAAAAGCGTAAGCTGAAGGTAGGTGATAAGATGGCTGGCCGACATGGTAACAAAGGTGTAGTAGCCAGAATTGTGCGTGAGGAAGACATGCCGTTCTTGGAGACTGGTGAGCCAATGGATATAGTCCTTAACCCATTAGGTGTACCTTCCAGGATGAACATCGGTCAGATTTACGAAACGGTACTAGGATGGGCAGGAAAGAAATTAGGTAGAACATATGCTACTCCAATTTTTGACGGCGCTACAGAGGAGCAGGTTTCGGCAGAATTAGCTGAGGCTGGTCTGCCACACTTCGGACGCTCTTACCTGTTTGATGGTTTATCTGGTGATCGTTTTGACCAGCCTGTTACAGTAGGTGTAATTTACATGCTGAAACTAGGACACTTGGTAGATGATAAGATGCACGCTCGTTCTATCGGACCATACTCCCTCATCACGCAGCAGCCACTTGGTGGTAAAGCGCAGTTTGGTGGTCAGCGTTTCGGTGAAATGGAAGTGTGGGCACTTGAGGCATTCGGTGCATCAAATGTTCTTCAGGAAATCCTAACTGTTAAATCGGATGATGTGATTGGTCGTGCGAAAGCATATGAGGCCATTGTGAAGGGTGATGTTCTGCCTAAACCAAATATACCGGAATCATTTAATGTATTGATTCATGAGTTAAGGGGTCTGGCATTAGAAATCACATTGGAATAAAAAGATGCACTAAGCGCTGCGGCAAATGCCAAAGCGCTTCGTGCACTTTATACTGTAGAGCTGTGTAGCATATCATTGTATCGACATTATTATAATAATATGGCATTTGCAAAAAATAAAAAATTAACTCAGGACTTCTCGAAAGTAACGATAAGCTTAGCTTCACCAGAGTCGATTCTGGAACGTTCTAACGGAGAGGTAACAAAGCCTGAGACCATCAACTATAGAACCTACAAGCCTGAGATGGGTGGATTATTCTGCGAAAGAATATTCGGACCAGTAAAGGACTGGGAATGCCACTGCGGAAAGTACAAAAGGATCAGATACAAAGGCATTATCTGCGACCGTTGCGGTGTAGAGGTGACTGAGAAGAAAGTTCGTCGAGAGCGCATGGGCCACATAGAGCTTGTTGTGCCTGTAGCGCATATCTGGTATTTTAAATCTCTACCAAATAAAATTGGTTATCTATTAGGCTTGCCAACTAAAAAGCTTGATCAGATAATTTACTATGAGAGATATGTAGTTATTCAACCAGGTATTCTGGCAGAAGATGGAGTTAATTTACTTGACTTCCTGACAGAAGATGAATACTTGGATATGATTGACAAGCTTCCCCGCGAGAACCAAATTCTGGATAATAATGATCCGAATAAGTTCATCGCTAAAATGGGAGCTGAAGCATTGCAGATGTTATTGGAGCGTACGAACCTGGATGACTTATCATACGAGCTTCGTCACGCAGCAGCACACGAAACATCGCAGCAACGTAAGGCAGAAGCCTTAAAGCGCCTTAGAGTAGTGGAAGCATTCCGGGATGCAACAACACGTATCGAAAACAGGCCTGAGTGGATGATCATCCGCATGGTTCCTGTTATACCGCCAGAATTACGCCCACTTGTTCCTTTAGATGGTGGTCGTTTTGCGACTTCCGACTTGAATGACCTTTACCGACGAGTTATCATTCGTAACAACCGTCTGAAGCGTTTGATCGAAATTAAAGCACCTGAAGTTATCCTTCGTAATGAGAAGCGTATGCTGCAGGAAGCAGTTGACTCATTGTTCGACAACTCACGTAAAGTGAATGCTGTTCGTGCAGAAGGAAACCGCGCACTGAAATCTCTTTCTGATATGCTGAAGGGTAAGCAAGGTCGTTTCCGTCAGAACTTACTTGGAAAGCGTGTTGACTATTCTGGTCGTTCAGTAATTGTTGTTGGTCCTGAACTTAAGCTTCATGAGTGTGGTCTGCCAAAAAATATGGCAGCTGAACTTTTCAAGCCGTTCATCATCCGAAAGCTGATTGAAAGGGGAATTGTAAAAACAGTAAAGTCTGCTAAGAAGATAGTAGATCGTAAAGATCCTGTTGTTTGGGATATTCTGGAGAATGTGCTGAAAGGCCATCCAGTGCTCCTTAACCGTGCCCCTACACTCCACAGATTAGGTATTCAGGCATTCCAGCCAAAACTAATCGAAGGTAAAGCGATTCAGCTCCACCCATTGGTGTGTACAGCATTTAACGCTGACTTTGACGGTGACCAGATGGCAGTGCATGTTCCACTTGGACCTGCTGCTGTACTGGAAGCGTCTATGCTCATGCTTGCCTCACATAACATCCTGAACCCTGCGAACGGTGCTCCTATTGCAGTACCTTCTCAGGACATGGTACTTGGTCTATACTATGTTTCTAAAGGAAAGCGTAGTACAGAACACGAGAAAATTGCTGGTGAAGGCATGAGTTTTTACTCAGCTGAGGAAGTAATTATTGCTATAAATGAAGGCAGACTTTCTAAACAAGCCTACATTAAAGTAAGAACAAAAGTTAAAGATGAAAAAGGCGAGTTAGTGACTAAGTCAATTGAGACAGTTGCTGGTCGTGTTATCTTTAACCAGTTTGTGCCTGAAGAAGTAGGTTTCGTAGACGAACTGCTTACTAAGAAGAAATTACAGCAGATTATCTCCAGAGTGTTCAAGGAAACAGGCATGGCCCGCACAGCTCACTTCCTGGATGATATTAAAACGTTAGGTTTCCAGTCGGCTTACAAAGGCGGTTTGTCCATGGGACTTGGCGATATCCAGATTCCTGCTGAAAAAGATAAATTAGTTAATCAGGCTAAAAAAGAAGTAGATGCTGTTTGGGCTAACTACTCTATGGGTCTGATTACAGATAATGAGCGTTACAATCAGGTAATTGATATCTGGACTCGTATCAACAACCAGATTACGGAAACGTTGATGCGTCGTCTCGAAAATGATGACCAAGGTTTCAACTCCATCTTTATGATGATGCACTCCGGCGCACGTGGTTCTAGAGAGCAGATTCGTCAGTTAGGTGGTATGAGAGGTCTGATGGCTAAGCCACAGAAATCGCTTCAAGGTTCAGTAGGTGAAATTATCGAAAACCCTATTCTATCTAACTTTAAGGAAGGTCTGGATGTAATCGAGTATTTCATCTCTACACACGGTGCACGTAAAGGTCTGGCAGATACAGCTCTTAAAACAGCGGATGCTGGTTACTTGACACGTCGTCTGGTAGATGTATCGCAAGACGTAATTGTGAATGAGGAAGATTGCGGTACTCTGAGAGGTCTGGAAGTAAGCGCACTGAAAGACAATGAAGATATTGTTGAATCATTATCTGAGCGTATCCTTGGTCGTGTAACCGTTCACGATGTATATGATCCGATCACAAACGATTTAATTGTTGAATCAGGCTCTGAAGTAACAGAAGAAGTTGCACGTGCGATTGAGAACACTGCGATTGAAACTGTAGAGATACGTTCAGTACTTACTTGTGAATCTAAGCGTGGTATTTGTGCTAAGTGCTATGGCCGTAACCTGGCGACAGGCTTTATGGTGCAGAAAGGCGAGGCAGTTGGTGTAATTGCTGCACAGTCTATTGGTGAGCCAGGTACTCAGCTAACTCTGCGTACATTCCACGTAGGTGGTACTGCGTCAAACATTGCAGTAGATGCTACAATCAAAGCTAAATTTGCTGGTAAAATTGAGTTTGAAGATGTTCGTACAATCGATACGATCAACAACGAAGGAGATTCTGTGAAAGTGGTGATGGGCCGTTCTGGTGAAGTTAAGATTGTTGATCCGACTACTGGAAAACTGTTCATCAGCAACCACGTGCCCTATGGTTCATTTATAGTGGTGAACGATGGCCAGATGGTAGAGAAAGGTGATCAGATTTGTAGCTGGGATCCTTATAATGCTGTTATCCTTTCAGAGTTTGACGGTGTTATCACTTATGAGTCCATTATTGAAGGTATTACTTATCGTGAGGAATCAGATGAGCAGACAGGATATCGCGAAAAGGTAATTGTTGATACCAAAGACAAAACCCAAAACCCTGCTATCATTGTTAATCCTGCAAACGGAGAGGCTAAAGGATACAACATACCGGTAGGCGCTCACTTAACAGTTGAAGACGGTGAGAAAATAAAAGCAGGTCAGATTCTTGTTAAAATTCCCCGTGCGATTGGTAAAACAAGAGACATCACTGGTGGTCTGCCTCGTGTGACGGAACTATTTGAAGCTCGTAATCCTTCTAACCCGGCTGTTGTTTCTGAGATAGACGGTGTGGTAACCTACGGAAGTGTGAAAAGAGGTAACCGTGAAATTTATATTGAATCGAAAGATGGTGTGAAGAAGAAGTACATGGTGCCTTTGTCGAAGCATATCCTGGTTCAGGATAATGACTTTATCCGTGCTGGTATGCCATTATCAGATGGTGCTATTACTCCTAATGATATACTCAGTATTCAGGGACCAGGGGCTGTACAGGAATATCTTGTAAATGAGATTCAGGAAGTATACCGCTTGCAAGGGGTTAAGATTAACGATAAGCACATTGAGGTCGTAGTACGCCAAATGATGCAGAAGGTGGTAGTATTGGAGGCTGGAGACACTAGCTTCCTGGAGCACCAAGTAGTGGACAAAATTACATTCATGGAAGAAAATGATAGAATCATTGACATGAAAGTAGTTGAAGATGCTGGTGATTCTCCAAATCTTAAACCTGGCCAAATTGTTTCGGCCAGGAGACTACGTGATGAAAATTCCAGCTTGAAACGCAGGGATTTGAAACTGGTAACGGTAAGAGATGCTCAACCATCTGTATCTAGACCAACACTACAAGGTATTACACAAGCGTCATTAGGTACACAAAGCTTTATTTCTGCAGCGTCTTTCCAGGAAACAACGAAGGTGCTTAGCGAAGCTGCCATTAAGGGAAAAGCAGATGAACTATTAGGTCTGAAAGAGAACGTAATAGTTGGACATCTGATACCAGCTGGTACAGGTCTGCGTGAATATCAAAGACTGATAGTTGGAAATAATGACGAGTATGAATCATTAGTAGAATCAAAAAAGTCCGCCTCTCGCTCTAAACAGCAGGAACTACAAAATAGATAAGCAAGCAGCCAATGGCAGAAGAAATTCAAAATCAGAACCAAATAAACATTGAGCTGACGGAAGAAATTGCGGAAGGCCAGTATGCAAATCTAGCCATGATCGCGCATTCGAGCAGTGAATTTGTGATTGATTTTATTAAGCTGATGCCTGGTTTGCCTAAAGCAAAAGTTAAATCAAGAATAATTATCACACCAGAGCATGCCAAAAGACTTTTGGCGGCTCTGGCAGATAATATTCAAAAATTTGAGGCGAGCTTTGGAGAGATAAAACAGGGAAATGATGCTCCGTCTTTCCCAATGAATTTTGGAGGAACCATAGGCGAGGCCTAAGGTGCTAAGAATTAATGAATTAAAATTTGAATTTGCAATCAGAAATTAATACCTTTGCAAACCAAATTTTTGAGTAGAAAAATCGATAATTAACAGATTGTAAATGCCTACTATACAGCAATTAGTAAGAAAGGGAAGAGAGAAGTTAACATCAAAATCTAAATCTCCTGCCTTAGATTCATGTCCTCAAAGACGTGGCGTATGTACTAGAGTATATACAACTACTCCTAAGAAGCCTAACTCCGCTATGCGTAAAGTAGCCAGGGTAAGACTTACAAACGGAAAGGAAGTAAATGCTTACATACCCGGTGAAGGACACAACCTTCAGGAACACTCAATAGTGTTGATCAGAGGAGGTAGAGTTAAAGACCTTCCAGGTGTACGTTACCACATTGTACGTGGCGCTCTGGACACTGCCGGTGTAAGCGGCCGTCTGCAAAGCCGTTCCAAGTATGGTGCTAAGAGACCTAAACCAGGTCAACCAGCTGCAGCAGCAGGTAAAGGTGGTAAGAAAAAATAATTAATAGTTTTTAATACAATGAGAAAAGCAAAGCCTAAAAGTAGAGTTCTCCTTCCAGATCCAAAATATAAAGAGACCTTAATAACACGTTTCGTTAACTATTTAATGGAAGACGGGAAAAAAAGTGTTGCATATGGTATCTTCTATGATGCTGTAGATCTAGTAGAGCAAAGAACAAAAGAAAGCGGAGTTGAAACCTGGAAGAAAGCATTGAATAACATCATGCCGAGCGTTGAGGTTAAAAGCCGCAGAGTTGGAGGAGCTACATTCCAAGTGCCGACTGAGGTTCGTCCGGACCGCAGAGTATCTCTGGGTATTAAGTGGATGATTTCTTACTCTCGCAAAAGAGGTGAGAAGACCATGAAAGATAAGTTAGCAGGTGAAATCATTGCTGCTGCTAAAGGTGAAGGTGCTGCCGTTAAAAAGAAAGACGATACGCACAGAATGGCCGAGGCAAACAAAGCATTCTCACACTTTAGATTCTAATTAATGGCAAGAGACTTAAAATATACAAGGAATATTGGTATAGCGGCTCACATTGATGCTGGTAAAACAACCACAACAGAGCGAATACTATACTATACTGGTAAATCTCACAAGTTAGGGGAAGTTCACGAAGGTGGTGCCACAACAGACTGGATGGAGCAGGAGCAGGAGAGAGGTATTACTATTACTTCTGCTGCCGTAACTGTTGCCTGGAACTATAGAGGAAATCCTTACCACATCAACATCATTGATACACCAGGACACGTGGACTTTACAGTAGAGGTAAACCGTTCATTACGTGTACTTGATGGTCTTGTGTTCCTTTTCAGTGCGGTAGATGGGGTAGAGCCACAGTCAGAAACAAACTGGCGCCTTGCTGATAACTATAAAGTAGCACGTATCGGTTTCGTTAACAAAATGGACCGATCTGGGGCTGACTTCTTAGCAGTGTGTAAGCAAGTGAAAGAAATGCTAGGTAGCAATGCGGTTGCACTTCAATTACCAATAGGTTCTGAAGATAACTTTAAAGGTGTTGTTGACCTGGTAAACTTTAGAGGCATTGTTTGGAATGAAGAAGATAAAGGAATGACTTTTACTGAAGTTCCGATTCCAGATGATATGTTGGAAGAAGCAGAGGAATACAGAGAAAAGCTTCTTGAAGCGGTAGCTGAATATGATGAGTCTTTGATGGAAAAATACTTCGAAGATCCTGCATCAATCACTGAGGATGAAATACTGGCAGCTCTTCGTGCTGCAACAATTGACCTGGCAATTGTTCCTATGCTTTGCGGTTCTTCATTCAAGAACAAGGGAGTCCAGACAATGCTTGATTATGTGATGGCTCTTTGTCCTTCGCCTTTAGACAAAGAAAGCATTAAAGGTATAGATCCTGACACAGGTAATGAAATAGCTCGTAAGCCTAGTGTGACGGAGCCTTTCGCCGGCCTTGGATTTAAAATTGCGACAGACCCTTATGTAGGCCGTCTTTGTTTCGTGAGAGCTTACTCAGGTGTACTAGAGTCAGGGTCTTATGTATACAACACAAGGTCTAATAACAAGGAGCGTATTTCTCGTATCTTCCAAATGCACGCTAATAAGCAGAACCAGATCGATAGGCTGGAAGCGGGAGATATTGGCGCTGTAGTAGGTTTTAAAGATATTAAGACAGGCGATACACTTTGCGATCAGAATGCGAAAATCGTTCTGGAATCAATGGAGTTCCCAGAGCCAGTTATCGGATATGCTATAGAGCCAAAAACTCAGGCTGACTCAGATAAAATGGGTATGGCAATCGCTAAATTGATTGAAGAAGATCCAACACTACAGGTGAATACTGATGAGGAAACTGGTCAGACAATCCTTAGAGGTATGGGCGAGCTTCACCTGGAGATCATTATCGACAGGATGAAGAGAGAGTTCAAAGTTGAACTGAACCAGGGTGCTCCTCAGGTAGCTTACAAAGAGACAATAACCAAGTCTGTTGAGCATAGGGAAGTATTCAAGAAACAATCTGGTGGTCGCGGTAAATTCGCAGACATTGTATTTGAAATGGGACCGCGAGAAGATGGTAAGCAAGGTCTGGAGTTTGTGAATGCAATTGTTGGTGGTGTTATTCCGAAAGAATTCATTCCTGCTGTACAGAAAGGATTTGAGGAAGCCATGAAAAATGGTATTCTGGCAGGTTTCCCAATAGATTCTATGAAAGTTCGTTTATTCCACGGTTCTTTCCACGATGTAGACTCTGATGCTCTTTCTTTTGAATTAGCAGGTCGCCAAGGCTTTAAAGAGGCCGGTAAACAATGTGCGCCAAAACTTCTCGAACCAATTATGGCTGTTGATGTAGTTACTCCTGATGAATACACAGGTCCGGTAACTGGTGACTTAAACAGAAGAAGAGGTCTGATGAAAGGTATGGATACGAAAGGAACTGCAACGGTAGTTAAAGCTGATGTTCCACTTTCAGAACTGTTCGGATATGTAACAGATTTAAGAACCATTACTTCAGGAAGAGCTACTGCATCACTTACTTTCTCTCATTATGAGCAAGTACCACAAAACCTGGCAGATGGGATCATTGCAAAATTAAAAGGAACTGCAGCTAAATAGTAGTAGAAATAATGAATCAGAAAATTAGAATAAAACTTAAATCTTACGATCATAACCTGGTTGATAAATCTTCTGAGAAGATTGTTAAAGCTGTTAAAGCTACAGGTGCTATTGTAAGCGGACCCATTCCACTTCCGACAGAGAAAGATAAGTTCACTGTTTTACGTTCACCACACGTGAATAAGAAATCTCGTGAGCAGTTTCAACTTTGCACTTATAAAAGATTAGTAGATATTTACTCTACCAGCTCAAAAACAGTTGATGCCTTAATGAAATTAGAGCTTCCTAGCGGTGTTGATGTTGAAATTAAAGTTTGATAAGTAAAGCATCTGATTAAAAAGAGAACCGCGAAATCGGTTCTCTTTTTTTTAGTACCTAATTGATAATAAATATTTTAAGTAAAGGTTGCAAAGGAAAATAAAAATTCACTATCTTTGCACTCCCTTAGCGAAACTGAGGGGAACAAAATATCATTTCCATCTAAACAAAAAAGTCGAATGCCTGGAATTATCGGTAAAAAAATCGGAATGACAAGCCTCTTCACTGCAGATGGTAAATACACGCCAGTAACGCTTATTCAAGCAGGCCCGTGTGTAGTTACTCAAGTGAAGACAGTAGAGACTGACGGCTATCAAGCTGTACAGTTAGGCTATGGCGAGAAGAAGCTGAAGAGAGTAACTAAAGCGGAAGCAGGTCATTTTAAGAAAGCTAACACAGCTCCAAAGAAAAAAGTAGCAGAATTTGACGCTGAAGGCATTTCATTAAGCCTTGGTGATCAAGTAGATGTTAATCTTTTCGTTGAAGGTGAATTTGTTGATGTTATTGGGACATCAAAAGGTAAAGGGTTTCAGGGCGTTGTGAAACGTCACAATTTTGCCGGTGTTGGCGGGCAGACTCACGGTCAGCACAACAGAGCAAGACACCCTGGTTCAATTGGAGCCTGTTCTTGGCCATCACGTGTGTTTAAAGGTATGCGTATGGCAGGTAGAATGGGTGGTAACAGGGTTACAATCCAAAACTTAACTGTGTTGCGAGTTATTGCAGATAAAAATCTGTTAGTTGTTAGTGGCTCTATACCAGGTGCCAAAAATTCTTACGTGTTAATTGAGAAATAAAATGGAGCTTTCTGTATTGAATATCAAAGGTGAAGATACAGGTAGAAAGGTAACTCTTTCTGATGCTGTATTTGGTGTTGAGCCAAATCAGCATGCAATGTATCTTGACGTGAAGCAGTATCTGGCAAACCAGAGACAAGGGACACATAAAGCCAAAGAGCGAAACGAAGTTGCTGGTTCTACCAAAAAGATTAAGAAACAAAAGGGTACGGGTGGAGCTCGTGCAGGTAGCATTAAAGCACCTCATTTTGTAGGTGGGGGTAGAGTATTCGGTCCGCGGCCAAGAAACTATTCTTTTAAACTTAATAAGAAGTTAAAGTCAGTTGCTCGTCTTTCTGCGCTGTCTCTTTTAGCACGTGATAATAAAGTAGCTTTAGTTGAGTCCTTTACTTTCGAAGCACCTAAAACTAAAGAACTTAGAGGTATCTTAAATAACCTACAGGCAACAGGTAAAACCCTTCTTGTAGCTTCTTCAATAGATGCTAACGTTCTGCTTTCAAGCAGAAATTTGCCTAAGTTTAAGATTTCATCTGTAAACAATATCAACACTTACGATTTGTTGAATACAGAGAAACTTCTTCTGGTAGAAGATTCAGTAAATAATTTGGAAAACCTCTTTAGCGCAAAATAATGAACGTTCTTAAAAGACCGCTTGTAACAGAAAAATACGCTGCCATGAACGAGGTTGGTAAATATGCTTTTGAAGTGGTGAAAACTGCTAATAAAGTTGAGATCAAGAAGGCAGTAGAAAAGCTTTATGGTGTTACTGTAGAAAAGGTAGCTACTATGAAAACGCTTGGGAAGTTAAAAACAAAGCACACAAAATCTGGTGCTGTAACTGGCCGAACGGCTTCTATAAAAAAAGCAATCGTGACCGTGAAAGAAGGTGATATCATTGACTTTTACAGCGGCATATAATTTAAAAACACAATGGCTTTAAAAAAATTAAGACCGACAACACCAGGTCAAAGGTTTAGAGTAGCCCCAGCGTTTGATGAAATCACAACAGCTACTCCAGAGAAATCTTTGTTGGCACCTATTAAAAAATCTGGTGGACGAAATAATTCTGGTAGAATGACAATGCGCTACCTTGGTGGTGGCCATAAGCAGAAGTACAGAATAATCGACTTCAAGAGAACGAAACATGGCGTTCCAGCTACAGTAAAAACAGTAGAGTACGATCCAAATAGAACTGCTCGCATTGCTCTTTTGCATTATGCGGATGGTGAGAAAAGTTATATCATTGCTCCTGCGGGCATACAAGTAGGTACCACTGTTATTTCTGGATCAGGTATTGCTCCAGAAGTAGGTAACTGCCTTCCTTTATCTGAGATTCCTCTAGGTACAATCATTCACAATATTGAGCTTCAGCCAGGTAATGGTGCTGTTCTAGCTAGAAGTGCGGGTTCTTATGCTCAGTTAGTAGCTAGAGAAGGTCGCTATGCTACTATTAAACTTCCTTCTGGTGAATTACGCATGGTATTAGTCACGTGCCAGGCTACTGTAGGTACTGTGTCAAACTCTGATCACATGAATGTGAACTTAGGTAAGGCAGGCCGTAACAGATGGTTAGGTAAGCGTCCGAGAGTACGTGGTGTTGCTATGAACCCAGTAGATCACCCTATGGGTGGTGGTGAAGGTAAGTCTTCTGGTGGTCATCCGCGTTCACGTAAAGGCTTATACGCAAAAGGTTTGAAAACAAGAAAGCCTAAGAAGTATTCAGAACAGTTTATAGTTAGTAGAGGAAAGAAAAAATAAATGGCTAGATCATTAAAAAAAGGGCCTTATATTGACTTTAGGCTTGAGAAAAAAGTTGAAGTGTTGAACGAGTCTGGCAAAAAGTCAGTTATTAAAACCTGGTCAAGAAGATCAATGATCTCTCCGGATTTTGTAGGTCACACTTTCGCAGTACATAACGGAAATAAATTTATACCGGTTTATGTAACTGAAAACATGGTAGGACATAAATTAGGTGAATTCGCCCCTACCAGGAACTTTAGAGGTCACGTTGCTAAAAAAGATAAAGGCAGGAGATAATAATGGAAGCAGTAGCAAAATTAAATAATGTGCCTACTTCTCCTCGCAAAATGAGATTAGTGGCAGGTTTGATACGTGGTAAGAGCGTATCTAAAGCACTTGGATTACTTAAATTTGAACCCAATTCTGGTGCAGAAAGAGTTGAAAAACTTTTATTGTCAGCTTTATCTAACTGGCAGTTGAAAAATGAAGATGTTCGTGTTGAAGATGCAAATCTTTATGTAAAAGAGATCTTTGTTAATGAAGGTAAAATGCTGAAGCGTCTGCGTCCCGCGCCTCAAGGCCGTGGTCACAGAATCAGAAAAAGGTCAAATCATGTGACAGTTATCATCGACAGCTTAACAGATGAGCAACTGGAGCAGCAGTCAAAGAAATCTAAAAAAGCCACTAAGTAAGAATTATGGGACAGAAAGTAAATCCTATCGGTTTTCGACTCGGAGTTATCAAAGGTTGGGATTCAAACTGGTATGGCGGTAAAGATTTCGCTGAGAAACTAGTTGAAGACGAGAAAATCAGAAAGTATATTTTAGCACGTATCCCTAAAGGAGGTATCTCTAAAATCATTATTGAAAGAACGCTTAAGCGTATTACCATCACTATTAATACGGCTCGTCCTGGTGTCGTTATTGGTAAAGGAGGTCAGGAAGTAGATAAAATCAAGGAAGAACTTAAGAAGCTTACAAACAAAGATGTTCAAATTAACATTTTTGAAATTAAGCGTCCTGAGTTAGATGCGAAATTAGTTGGAGAGTCTATAGCTCAACAATTACAAGCGCGTATTTCTTTCCGTCGTGCTATGAAGCAGGCAATAGCCTCTGCTCTTCGTGTAGGCGCTGAAGGTATCAAAGTTCAGGTTTCAGGCCGCTTAGGTGGTGCTGAAATGGCAAGAACCGAACACTACAAAGAAGGAAGGACTCCACTTCATACACTTCGTGCTGATATTGATTATGCTCTTTCTGAAGCGCAGACTGTTTACGGAAAACTTGGGATCAAAGTATGGATCTTTAGAGGTGAAGTTTACGGTAAGAAAGACCTAACACCAAACGCTGGAATTGAGAGCAAAGGTGGGCCTAGCGCACCAGGTAATGAACGTGGTGGTGACCGCCGTGGTGGTAACCGCAACAAGAAAGAGGGTGCTGGCGCTCCTAAGCGTAATAATAAGCGTCGTCAATAATTGATTGCTAACATTAATTAAGTACAGAGATGTTACAGCCTAAAAGGACTAAATATAGAAAAATGCATAAAGGCCGCGTGAATGGTCTGGCTCATAGAGGCAGTACTATTTCATTTGGTTCCTTTGCAATCAAATCACTTGAAGCTTCCTGGATAACAAGTCGTCAGATTGAGTCTGCGCGTATTGCTATGACCAGAGCTATGAAACGAGAAGGCCAGGTTTGGATTAGAATTTTTCCTGATAAGCCTATTACCAAGAAGCCTGCTGAAGTTCGTATGGGTAAAGGTAAAGGTTCCCCTGAGTATTGGGTAGCAGTTGTTAAACCTGGAACTATCATGTTCGAATCTGACGGAGTTTCATTAGAAGTAGCGAAAGAGTCTTTAAGACTTGCTGCACAGAAGCTTCCGGTAAAAACAAAATTTGTAGTACGTAGAGATTACGTTGAGAAATAGTTATGAAAAATTCAGAGATAAAGGCTTTATCTTTAGACGAGCTAAAAGAGAAGCTAAGCGCTGAGAGCTCTAATATGCAAAACCTGCGTTTTGCACATGCCATATCTCCACTGGAGAACCCAATGAGAATACGTGAGACTAAGCGTGTAATTGCCAGACTGAATACAGAGATTCGTCGTCGTGAATTAGAAGCTAAATCTTAATTACTTAAAAGATCATGGAAGAGAGAAATCTTAGAAAAGAAAGAAGTGGTAAGGTTGTTAGCAACAAGATGGACAAATCTATCACTGTACTTGTGGAAAGCAAAATGAAACATCCGATGTACGGAAAATTCGTTAACAAATCCACAAAATTCATGGCGCACGATGAAAAAAATGAATGCAACATTGGAGACACTGTTCGTATTCAGGAAACTCGTCCGCTTAGCAAGAACAAAAACTGGCGTTTAGTTGAAATAATAGAAAGGGCGAAATAAAATGATACAACAGGAATCAAGATTAACTGTGGCTGACAATAGCGGCGCAAAAGAGGTTCTGTGCATTCGTGTGTTAGGTGGTACTGGTAAAAAGTATGCCTCTATCGGAGATAGAATAGTTGTAACTGTTAAATCAGCTCTTTCTTCTGGTAACGTAAAAAAAGGAACTGTTTCTAAGGCAGTTATTGTAAGAACAAAGAAAGAAGTCAGGAGAAAAGACGGGTCTTATATCCGTTTTGATGATAACGCAGCCGTATTACTTAATGCGAACAATGAACCACGTGGTACGCGGATTTTCGGACCGGTTGCTCGTGAACTGCGTGAAAAACAGTTTATGAAAATTGTTTCGTTGGCACCTGAAGTTCTTTAATCCCTAATTCAGAATTAATAATGAATAAGAATAAACTTCATGTAAAAACTGGCGATACAGTTAAAGTAATTGCTGGTGACGAGCGTGGCAAAACAGGCCGCATTGTTTCTGTAAATATTGAGAAGCAAAAAGTAGTAATTGAGGGTTTAAACTTAGTTACTAAACACACTAAACCTAGTGCTAAAAATCCACAAGGTGGTATTTCAAAGGTAGAAGCTCCCATTCATGTGAGCAACGTTGCAATTGTGGATCCTAAATCGGGTGAAATAACAAAAACTGCCAGAAGAACAAATAGCGAAGGTAAAACAGAGCGTTATTCTAAAAAGACAGGAGAAGTAATTTAATATGGCTACTGCAAGATTTAAAGAAATATATCAAAAGGATGTAGTTCCTGCCCTGAAAGAGAAGTTCCAGTACAAGAACATCATGCAGGTGCCAAAGCTTACTAAAATCTCCATCAACAAAGGTATTGGTGCTGCTGTTGCGGATAAGAAGTTAGTTGATATTGGTGTTGAAGAGTTGTCTACTATTACGGGTCAGAAGGCTGTTGCTACCATAGCTAAAAAATCTGTCTCGAACTTTAAACTTCGTGAAGGAATGCCAATCGGTGCCCGTGTTACATTAAGAGGCGAGAAGATGTACGAATTCCTCGATCGTTTATTAACGATTGCACTACCTAGGGTTCGTGATTTTAGAGGCGTTAGTGACAAAGGATTTGATGGCCGTGGCAACTATACACTCGGTGTTAAAGAGCAGATCATTTTCCCGGAAATTAGCATTGACAAGATCAAAGCAATAAGTGGTATGGACATAACATTTGTAACGACAGCTCAGACTGACGAAGAAAGCTATGAACTTCTTAAAGCATTTGGTATGCCTTTCACTAATATTAATAAATAAACAAAATGGCGAAAGAAGCAATAAAAGCAAGAGAGCTTAAGAGACAGAAGTTGGTAGCTAAGTATGCCACTAAAAGAGCTGAGCTGAAAGCAAAAGGAGATTACGAAGGTTTAGATAAATTACCGAAAAATTCTTCTCCTGTAAGACTACATAATCGTTGCAAACTTACCGGAAGACCAAGAGGATATATGAGAAAGTTTGGTATCTCTCGTGTTACTTTCAGAGAGCTTGCTTCTGCTGGTAAAATTCCTGGTGTAACTAAAGCTAGCTGGTAAAATTTGCGAACAGGTTGCAAAAGTTGAAAATATTTTTGTATCTTTGCGGCTCGCTTATAAAAAAGCAATTATTAAAAGTATGAACTCAGATCCAATAGCAGATTATTTAACTAGACTCAGAAACGCAATTAAAGCGAATCACAGGGTTGTTGAAATACCATCTAGCAATATCAAAAAAGAGATTACGAAAGTATTATACGACAAAGGATATATTCAAAGTTACAAATTTGATGATTCCGGAGTTCAAGGTACCATCAAGGTCGCTCTGAAATACAATCCTAGCACTAAGCAGTCTGCTATTGTGAAATTAGAGAGGATAAGTAAGCCAGGGCTACGTAAGTACACTGGTCATGATAACCTACCTAGAGTGTTAAATGGTCTCGGTATCTCAATTCTTTCAACATCAAAAGGTGTAATGACAGAAAAAGAAGCTAGAGATCAAAACATCGGCGGCGAAGTTTTATGTTACGTTTATTAATATAGGAGGGTAGACAATGTCACGTATAGGAAAATTGCCAATCAACCTGTCCACTGGTATCGAAGTTTCAGTTTCTGATCAAAATTTAGTTACTGTAAAAGGACCAAAAGGCTCTTTATCAACTCAGGTTGATAAAGACATTATTATAAAACAAGAGGAAAATCAACTTATTGTAGATCGTCCTACTGAGCAGAAACGTCATAAAGCTATGCACGGTTTATACCGTTCGCTTATCTTTAATATGATCGAAGGTGTTACTAAGGGGTATCAGGAAAAACTTGAACTTGTTGGTGTAGGTTACAAAGCTGCTATGCAAGGTAAAGTTCTTGAACTGTCGTTAGGATATTCTCATAATATCTTTATGACAATGCCTGAAGAAGTAACTGCAACTGCTGTTACTGAAAAAGGTAAAGCACCTGTTATTACTCTTGAAAGCAATGACAAGCAACTTATCGGTCAGGTTGCTGCTAAAATCAGATCACTCCGCAAGGTAGAGCCTTACAAAGGTAAAGGTATTCGTTTTGTCGGTGAAGTTGTAAGAAGAAAAGCTGGTAAGACAGCATCTAAATAATCATCATCATGTCTGCTAAGAAAGTACAAAGAAGACTCAGAATTAAGCAAGGTATCAGGAATAAAATCGCTGGTACCCCTGAAAGGCCACGATTATCTGTATTTAGAAGTAATAAATTTATTTACGCACAGATAATTGATGATACTACTGGTGTGACACTAGCGGCAGCCTCTTCAGCTAAACTTGATGATGTTGCTAAAGCAAATGTTGAAACATCTGGCAAAGTAGGTAAAGCAATTGCTGAAATAGCCTTAGGTAAGGGTATTACTCAAGTTGTTTTTGACCGTTCTGGTTATTTATACCATGGCAAAGTAAAATCATTGGCAGAAGGTGCTCGCGAAGCAGGTCTTAAATTCTAGAAAGTTATGTTAAAGAATAATATTCGTAGTGTAAAGGCTAGCGAAATCGAGCTTAAAGAGAAAGTTGTAGCTATCAATCGCGTTGCCAAAGTTGTTAAAGGTGGTAGAAGATTTAGCTTTGCTGCTATTGTTGTAGTTGGCGATGGTAATGGGGTTGTTGGCTACGGTTTGGGGAAAGCAAATGAAGTAACTGATGCCATTGCTAAAGGTATAGATGATGCTAAGAAGAATCTTGTAAAGGTACCTTTGTACCATCATACAGTTCCTCATGCTATGGAGGGTAAATATTCTGGAGGATTTGTGTTAGTTAAGCCGGCAGCGGCTGGTACAGGAGTAATTGCCGGTGGTGCTATGCGTGCCGTTTTAGAAAGCGCTGGTATTAAAGACGTACTTTGCAAATCTAAAGGCTCGTCTAACCCACATAACGTGGTGAAAGCTACTTTTGATGCGCTCTCTAAAATGCGTGACCCATTAGCAGTTGCTCAACAACGTGGTGTTAATTTACAAAAAGTTTTTAACGGATAAGGGAAATGGCTAAGGTTACTATTACACAAGTTAAAAGCATTATAGATAAACCCAAGAATCAAAAGCTTACTATTCAAGCTTTGGGTCTTGGTAAAATTAGCAAATCAGTAACTGTTGAATTAACTCCACAGATTGCTGGTATGGTTAATAAGGTTCAACATTTGGTAGAAGTAAAAGACATATAAGATGTATTTAAGTTCATTACAACCTGCAGAAGGATCTGTTAAGACCAGAAAGAGAATCGGTAGAGGTACTGGTTCAGGTAGAGGAGGAACTTCTACCAGAGGTCACAAAGGTGCAAAATCACGATCAGGTTATTCTCAAAAATCTGGCTTTGAAGGTGGTCAGATGCCATTACAGAGGCGCGTGCCTAAGTTTGGCTTCAAAAACATTAACAGAGTTGAATACAAAGCTATCAATCTAGATATTCTTCAGTCATTAATTGAGTCTTCTGAAGTCACTGTTCTGAACTTTGACTTTTTTAAAGCTAATGGATTAGTATCTAAAAATGACAGAGTTAAGATTTTAGGTAGAGGCGAGATAACTAAAGGTGTTGAAGTACACGCTCATGCGTTTTCTAAAACAGCTACAGAATCTATAGAAAAAGCAGGCGGTAAAACAGTAGCTCTATAATATTTGTATGAAGAAGTTTATAACAACATTAAAGAACATTTTTGCTATTGAAGATTTAAGGATTAGAATTCTTAACACCTTAGGTTTTATAGCTATATTCAGATTAGGTTCTTTTGTTGTTTTACCTGGCATTGACCCTAACCAACTAAAAGCGAATACAGGTGGTTTATTTGGCCTGTTAGATACTTTCTTAGGTGGCGCATTTAGCAATGCGTCCATCTTTGCGTTAGGTATCATGCCGTACATATCAGCTTCTATCGTATTACAGCTTCTTACAATAGCCGTTCCGTATTTTCAAAAAATGCAGAAGGAGGGTGAGTCTGGTCGAAAGAAAATCAATCAGATTACCCGAGTTCTTACCATATTTATTACGCTTGCACAAGCTGTTGGATTTGTAGCCACTATTAATAGTGAAGCTATTGCCATTAACACCACGCTCTTTACCATTTTATCTATGATTGTGCTTACATCTGGTACCATATTCTGTATGTGGTTAGGTGAGCGGATTACAGATAAAGGGATCGGTAATGGTATATCAATGCTGATTATGATCGGCATTATCTCCAGATTCCCGGGAGCATTAGTAGCAGAATTTATTTCTAACCAAGCATTTGTATTCTTAATTGAACTTGCTGTTCTTTTCTTTGTGGTTATGTCGGTTGTAATGTTAACTCAAGCAATCAGACGTATCCCTGTTCAGTATGCTAAACAAGTAGGAGGCAGTTCTTTATATTCTGGTCAGCGCCAGTTTATTCCTATGAAAGTTAATGCTGCAGGTGTAATGCCAATTATATTCGCTCAGTCTCTCATGTTCCTGCCTTCTATGATTGCATCTATATGGGCTGATACAAATGATACTGCGAATTACATAGGATCTACATTCTCTGACTTTACTTCTTGGCAGTACAATCTAGTGTTTGGTTTAATGATTCTGATTTTTACCTACTTTTATACTGCTATTAGTGTAAATCCAAACCAAATTGCTGATGATTTGAAAAGAAGTGGTGGTTTTGTACCGGGTATTAAGCCTGGTAAAGCAACATCGGAATATATTGATGCTATTCTTACCAGAATTACACTACCAGGAGCAATTTACTTAGCTTTAGTAGCGATATTTCCTGCCATTGCTATGTTATTAGGTGTTACCAGAGAGTTTTCCCAATTCTTTGGAGGGACTTCACTTATCATTATGGTAGGTGTAGTTTTAGATACCCTACAGCAAATTGAAAGTTATTTATTAATGAAACATTACGATGGCATGATGAAATCTGGTAAGCTAAGAGGCCGTACAGAGAATATCGCCATGGTATCCTGATAAATGGTTTTTTACAAAAACGAAGAAGAAATTGAGCTACTTCGCCAGAGTGCTTTGATTTTAAGCAAAGCTCATGGCGAAATAGCTCTTCTTATAAAGGAAGGTGTCACTACCGCAGTACTTGATCGTCGTGCGGAAGAGTTTATTAAAGATAATGGCGGTCAACCATCTTTTTTGAACTATAATGGTTTTCCATATAGTTTATGTATATCAGTAAACTCTACTGTTGTGCATGGCATGCCAAGTAAGTATGCTTTACAAGACGGTGATATAATTTCTGTTGATTGTGGTGTTTTCTATAATGGGTTTCATAGTGATTGTGCCTATACCCACGCAGTTGGAAATGTTTCAGACGACGTAAGGAAACTTTTAACAGTCACTGAAGAATCTTTGTACAAAGGTATTGAGAAAGCAGTTATTGGTTCGCGGATCGGTGATGTCAGTTATGCGGTTCAACAACATGCTGAAAGTCATGGCTACACAGTTGTTCGGGAATTAGTTGGCCATGGTTTAGGCCGTAATTTACACGAAGGACCTGAAGTCCCTAATTATGGGAAACGTGGGCAAGGCTTGAAATTGCAAAATGGTCTCGTTATCGCCATTGAACCTATGATTAACCTAGGAACAAGACAGATTGTTCAGGAAGACGATGGTTGGACAATCCGAACTAAAGATAATAAACCATCTGCGCATTTTGAACACACTGTGGTGGTAAGAAAAGATGCAGCAGAAATTTTAACAACTTTTGATTATATACAAAAAGCTAATAATTAATAAATGGCGAAACAATCCTCTATCGAACAAGACGGTACTATTGTAGAAGCATTATCTAATGCAATGTTCCGGGTAGAGCTCGAAAATGGTCATCAGGTTGTTGCACATATTTCCGGTAAGATGAGAATGAATTACATAAAAATCTTACCTGGTGATAGGGTTAAACTGGAGATGTCTCCATATGATCTTACTAAAGGCAGAATTGTTTATCGATATAAATAAATACAATGAAAGTTAAAGCATCAGTTAAGAAAAGAAGCGCTGATTGTAAAGTTATCCGCCGTAAGGGGAAGCTTTATGTAATCAACAAAAAGAATCCAAGATATAAACAAAGACAAGGATAATTAAAGAAGTATGGCTAGAATAGCAGGAGTAGATATTCCGGATAACAAAAGAGGCGAGATTTCATTGACTTATATTTTTGGTATAGGTCGTAAGTTGTCTCAGGCAATTCTTACTAAGGCCGGGGTGGATCTTGACAAAAAAGTAAAAGACTGGACTGAGGATGAAGCCAGCGAGATCAGAAATATTATAGCAGCAGAGCACAAAACTGAAGGTGTGCTTCGTTCTGAGGTGCAACTGCACATCAAGCGTCTGATGGATATTGGTTGTTACAGAGGTTTAAGACACCGTAAAGGTCTGCCTGTTCGCGGTCAGCGTACCAAGAACAACACCAGAACTAGAAAAGGTAAGCGTAAGACAGTTGCTAACAAGAAGAAAGCTTCTAAATAATATTTGATCATGGCTCAGAAAAGAAAAGATAAAGCTAAGAAACGTGTAGTAGTTGTTGAATCAACTGGCCAGGTACACATTAAAGCTTCTTTTAACAATATCATTATCTCAATAACCAATAATGCAGGACAAGTAATATCTTGGGCTTCTGCTGGTAAAATGGGTTTTAAAGGTTCTAAAAAGAACACTCCTTACGCTGCACAAATGGCAGCTTCAGATTGCGCTAAAGTTGCCCATGATTTGGGTATGCGCAAAGCTGAAGTTTTTGTTAAAGGACCTGGTGCAGGTAGAGAGTCCGCTATCCGTACTGTGCAAAATGCAGGTATTGAAGTAACAACTATTAAAGATGTTACGCCTTTACCACACAACGGATGTCGTCCTCCAAAACGCAGAAGAGTTTAATTTATCTCATTACGATTTAATTAATTATGGCAAGATATACTGGTCCTAAAAGCAAAATCTCCCGAAAATTCAATGAGGAGATTTTTGGCCCAAGCAAAGCACTTAAGAAAAAAAGCTACCCTCCTGGCCAACATGGTCGCGGACGTCGCAAAAAGCAATCTGAGTATGCTGTACAGTTAGCAGAGAAGCAGAAAGCTAAATATATATATGGGATGCTTGAAAAACAGTTTGCTAACTTGTTTGACAAAGCTCATAGAAAAGGTGGCATCACTGGTGAAAACTTATTGATCTTACTTGAATCAAGGTTAGATAACACTGTTTACCGTTTCGGTATTGCTCCAACAAGGCGTTCTGCCCGTCAGCTTGTATTGCACAAGCACATTACAGTAAACGGTGAAATTGTAAACATTCCATCTTATAGTTTAAAAGTTGGTGATGTAGTAGCTGTAAGAGAGAAATCTAAGTCTCTTGAGGCAATTACTACCAGCCTTACAGTACGTAATGCACGTGCATTTAGCTGGTTAGAATGGGACGGTGCACAAATGGCTGGAAAGTTTGTGACTGCTCCTCAGCGTGATCAAATCCCTGAGAAAATTCAGGAACAGCTGATTGTCGAGCTTTACTCTAAGTAAGCAGCTTAATCAATTTTTAACCTTTAACACTGCAAGTATGTCAATATTAGCATTTCAAATGCCAGAGAAAGTTGTAATGGAAAAAGCCGACGACTTTCATGGTTTATTTGAATTCAAGCCGCTTGAAAAAGGTTACGGTGTAACCATCGGTAATGCTTTGCGAAGAATCCTGCTCTCTTCCTTAGAAGGGTATGCAGTTACGAGCATCCGCATACCTGGTGTACTGCATGAGTTCTCTTCTGTTGAAGGCGTTGTTGAGGATGTATCTGACATCATCCTTAATATGAAAATGGTTCGCTTCAAGAAAGTAGGCGAAATAGTAGACGATAAAATTACTATAACCATTAGTGGCAAAGACACTTTCACAGCTGGTGATATCGATAAGTTCTCTACCAGCTTTGAAGTTCTTAATCCTGAGCTTGTAATTTGCAATCTCGATAAAAACATGACCTTAGAGGTTGAGCTTACTATTCAGAAAGGACGTGGTTACGTACCTGCTGATGAGAACAAGCCAGCTGATCAGGTTTTCGGATTAATTGCCATTGACGCTATTTTTACTCCTATTAAGAACGTCAAGTTCAGCGTTGAGAATACGCGTGTGGAGCAGAAAACTGACTACGAAAAACTCGTGCTCGATATCCAGACTGATGGATCTATTCATCCGGAAGATGCATTAAAAGGCGCTGCGAACATTTTGATCCAGCACTTCATGCTCTTCTCTGATAATACAATGACATTCGAGACTGCCAAACCTGAGGAAGAAGAGGTAGTTGATGAAGAACTGCTGCATATGCGCAAAGTTCTTAAAACTTCTCTTCAGGATATGGATTTGTCTGTTAGAGCTTACAACTGCCTGAAAGCTGCGGATATCAAAACCCTCGGTGATCTGGTAACGCTTGATATCTCTGACATGATGAAATTCCGTAACTTTGGTAAGAAGTCATTAACTGAATTAGAGAACCTTGTTCAGGAGAAGGGCTTGACTTTTGGAATGGACCTTTCTAAGTACAAATTAGACGAAGATTAATAATCATACGGCATAATTCCCGATCCCTTTATGTAGGTCGATCGACGGTATGCCCGTGCACAACTTATAACAATGAGACACGGTAAAAAAATAAATCACTTAGGAAGAACCGCTTCACACCGTAAGGCAATGTTGTCTAATATGGCAGCCTCCCTTATTCTGCACAAGCGTGTATCTACTACAGTAGCTAAAGCCAAGGCGCTTCGTAAATATGTGGAGCCTTTGCTTACTAAATCTAAAAACGATACCACTCACTCTCGTAGAACTGTTTTTGCTTACCTGCAAGACAAAGAGTCGGTGAAAGAACTTTTTGATATAGTAGCTGAGAAAATTGCAACCAGACCTGGTGGGTATACCCGCATCCTTAAAACAGGCTACAGATTAGGTGATAATGCAGAAATGTGTGTGATCGAATTAGTAGACTTCAACGAGGATATGTTAGCTGCTTCTGCTGCAGCTGCTGGTGGAGCCAAGAAAACTCGTCGTCGTGGTGGTAAGAAAAAAGAGGCTGATGCAACAGCGCCTGCTGCTGACGCTACTTCTACACCAGAAGTTGATTCTCCTACTACTGATGAAACTAAAAATGCTGAATAAGCATTTTTATAAATAATTTGAAAGGGACACGGCGTAAGTCGTGTCCCTTTTTTATTTTTGCATTAAATATTTAAGATGAAGAAACAAACAACCACCGATGCAATTCTTCTTTTAGAAGACGGAACCGTATTTAACGGCAAAAGCCTGGGACTTATAGGAACAACTGGAGGCGAGTTGTGCTTTAATACCGGAATGACCGGTTATCAGGAAATTTTCACTGACCCCTCTTATTATGGGCAAATAGTTATCACCACGGTTTCGCATGTGGGTAATTATGGTGTTCAACCGCAGGAAGTGGAATCTGATAATATTCAAATCAAAGGTCTCGTCTGCAAAGATTTTTCTCACTTCTTTTCGCGCAATACCGCTGAAGGCTCCTTGCAAGAGTATTTTGAAAAGGCTGGTATAGTTGGTATTTGCGAAATTGATACACGGGCACTTGTGCGGTACATTCGTGACAAGGGGGCGATGAACGCCATTATTTCTTCCGACACCACCGATATAGAAGTTCTGAAAGAAAAGCTTTCGGCGGTGCCTAATATGGAGGGTTTGGAGCTTTCGTCTCATGTAAGTACTACTGAGAATTATGAGATGAAGCCTGAGAATGCAAAATATAGAGTTGCGGTTCTGGACTTAGGTATAAAAAAGAATATTATTAATAACTTAGTATCTCGGGGCTGTGAGATAAAGGTTTTCCCTTACAACACGCCTTTCGACGAAATGGAAAAGTGGAATCCGGATGGTTATTTTATTTCAAACGGCCCCGGTGATCCTGCTGCTACCACAGAAGCTGTCTTGAGTGTAAAGCGTATGCTACAGGACGAGAAACCTTTATTCGGGATTTGTTTAGGACACCAGGTACTGGCGCAGGCAAACGATATTCCGACTTACAAAATGCATAATGGGCACCGTGGTCTTAACCACCCGGTCAAAAACCTGATTACAGGCCGTTGTGAAGTTACTTCTCAGAACCACGGGTTTGTGGTAGATGGCGAGGCGCTTAAAAACCACCCGCTGGTAGAAGTTACGCATATCAACCTGAATGATAATACCATCGAGGGTATCCGTATGAAAGGCAAACCTGCCTTTTCGGTGCAGTATCACCCTGAGTCATCTCCTGGTCCGCACGACTCAGAATATCTTTTCGATGACTTTGTTGAATTACTCAAACAAAATAAGTAAAACTAAAACAACGTAAACCATGAGCTTAATCACTGACATCAAAGCGAGACAGATATTTGATTCAAGAGGTAATCCTACGGTAGAAGTAGATGTAATAACAGAAACAGGTGCGCTCGGGCGTGCCGCTGTTCCTTCTGGTGCATCTACGGGCGTGCACGAAGCCGTTGAGCTTCGCGACAACGACAAAAGCAAGTACATGGGCAAAGGTGTGCTGCAGGCTGTTAAGAATGTAAACGATAAAATTGCCGAAGAACTTGTAGGATTCTCAGTATATGAGCAAAACCTGCTCGACAAGATCATGATCGAGCTGGATGGTACTGCCAACAAAGGTAATTTAGGTGCTAATGCTATTTTAGGTGTTTCGCTTGCGGCTGCACGTGCTGCTGCGCAAGAGCTTAACATGCCGCTGTACCGTTATGTAGGTGGTGTTAATGCCAACACCCTTCCTGTACCGATGATGAACATCCTGAATGGCGGTAGCCACGCAGACAACTCGATCGATTTCCAGGAATTCATGATCATGCCTGTGGGGGCTCCTTCTTTCTCCGAAGCACTTCGTATGGGCACAGAGGTATTCCATCACCTTAAAAACGTATTGAAGAAGCAAGGGCTTTCTACAAACGTAGGAGACGAAGGTGGTTTTGCACCTAACATTGCTTCTAATGAAGATGCCATTAAAGTAGTTATCCAGGCAATTGAGACTGCTGGTTATAAGCCAGGAGACGATTTCATGATTGCCATGGATGCTGCCAGCTCTGAGTTCTACAACGCTGAAACAGGCCATTACCACTTTAAGAAATCTACAGGCGATAAGCTTACTTCTTCTGAAATGGTGAGCTTCTGGGCCGATTGGGTGAAGAAATACCCGATTATCTCGATAGAAGACGGTATGGCAGAAGACGACTGGGCAGGCTGGAAAGAGCAGACAGAAGCCATCGGTGATAAGTGCCAGCTGGTAGGCGACGACCTTTTTGTAACAAACGTTACGCGTCTGCAGCAAGGTATCGATCAGAAAATTGCCAACTCTATTCTGATTAAAGTTAATCAGATCGGTTCGCTTACCGAAACCATAAACGCCATTAACCTGGGTGTGCGCCATGGTTACAAGAGCGTAATGAGCCACCGTTCCGGCGAAACAGAAGACAATACCATTGCTGACTTAGCTGTGGCACTGAACACTGGTCAGATCAAAACCGGTTCAGCTTCCCGTTCAGACAGAATGGCGAAATACAACCAATTGCTTCGCATTGAGGAAGAACTGGGCGAAAATGCTTATTTCCCTGGAAAGAAGTTCTAAGCGCTACTTCTTAAAAATAAATATGGGTAAGGCTGTGGGTTATATAACGCACAGCCTTATTTTTGTATAAGTATCAACTGAAGAGCGAGCTATGAAGAGGCACATCCCAAAATTTTTCCGGAATTTCTATTTTGTAACCACGGCACTGTTTCTGATTTGGATGTTCTTTTTTGATTCAAACGATTTTATTACCCAGTACCGCATGAGCAAACAGCTGAGCGAGAAAGAGGAGGAGAAGCAGTATTACCTCGATAAAATAGAAGAGGTTGAAAAAGACCGGCGGGAGCTTATGAGCAATCCGGAGCTGCTCGAAAAATTTGCCCGCGAAAATTACCTGATGAAGCGCCCAGGTGAAGACGTGTTTATTATTGTGCCTAAGAAAAAGGAGTAGCATCCTAAGCCAACCCTGGACAGTTTTAACTCCAAATCCCTTTGGAAGGCCATTTTCATTTGAATAATTTGGTTGCTGATGATTGGTAGCTTATAGTTTGCAAGTAATATTGTTATCCTGAAGCGGGCAAAATGTTGATGGAGAGAACTAAACGTTTTCAACCTGGCAATCCTGATGCAGCCACCCATCTACCCTTGGATACCCAGACGCTAAAATGTTTTGGAAGGCTGTTTTCATTAGAAGAATTTAAAGTTCGCAAGTTCTATTACCTATCAGCTGGTGTGGGGAAGTCCCATATTTCTGGCAGTAATCCTACCCAATACCACTTCCCAAATTATTCGTAACTTTATGCCTTAGCACTGCTGCTTTTATAGCGGCGGTTAACGATATATTCAAAACTATGGCAAAAGTAGCAATAAACCTTTCTACAGGAGCGCTTCAGCAGGAAGAGGTAATTGTAGGAATAGATTTAGGTACCACCAACAGCCTGGTAGCCTACATACATCCCGAAGATAAAAAAGCAATCGCCATTAACGACCAGGGCCGTGGTACCATCGTGCCATCGGT
Source organism: Pontibacter qinzhouensis (assembly GCF_008017455.1). GTDB lineage: Bacteria > Bacteroidota > Bacteroidia > Cytophagales > Hymenobacteraceae > Pontibacter > Pontibacter qinzhouensis. The sequence goes on from NZ_VRTY01000010.1 coordinate 50,997, forward strand.
AGTGCACTTCCCGAAAAGCGGAGAGGTGTTAGTGGGCAACGAGGCAAAAGATTATCTTATAACAGATCCGGCCAACACTATTTATTCCGTAAAGCGTTTGCTCGGAAAATCGTACAAAGACCTTGGGGAGCACAAAAACTACTTCGGCTACAAAATTATCGACGACGATAGCGAGGGCCTGGTAAAGATCAGGGTAGGAGACAGGTTCTATTCACCGATAGAGCTTTCGGCTGAAATACTGAAAGAGCTGCGCGAGCGGGCGGAGCATTCGCTTAAAACCCCTGTAAACCGTGCCGTAATTACGGTGCCTGCTTATTTTAACGACTCGCAGCGCCAGGCAACCCGCGATGCCGGCAAGCTGGCAGGCCTGGAGGTACTGCGCATCGTAAATGAGCCCACAGCGGCGGCACTGGCCTACGGCATCGGCATAGACCCAACCGAAGAAAAGACAATAGCAGTGTACGACCTTGGAGGCGGCACCTTCGATATCTCCATTCTTAGCATTCATCAGGGCATTTTTGAAGTGCTCTCCACCCACGGCGACACCTACCTGGGCGGCGACGACATGGATCGCGCCATTATAAACCACTGGATTCAGGAAAACCAGTTGCTGGCCGATACCGTGAATGAAGACAAGAACCTCTCGCAGGAGCTGCGCCTGAAAGCCGAAGAAGCCAAAAAAGCCCTAAGCTCGCAGGAGGTATACATTGGTACCATTGCAGGCAAGATCAATTGCCATCTGGAGCGCCACACCTTCGAGACGATGATTGCTCCCATTATAGCGCGTACCATCGAGAGTTGCCGCCAGGCTATGGCCGATGCAAAGCTAACGCTGGAGCAGATAAACGCCGTGATTATGGTTGGAGGCTCTACGCGTGTGCCGCTGGTGTACGAGTCGGTTTCTGAGTTTTTCGGTAAGGCTGCCAACAACTCCCTAAACCCCGATGAAGTTGTAGCACTTGGAGCAGCCATACAAGCCGATATTCTGGCTGGTAACCGCAAAGATGTTCTGCTGCTCGACGTTACACCTTTAACCCTCGGCATCGAGACTATGGGTGGCCTCATGGATTCCATCATTCCGCGTAATTCTAAAATACCCACCAAAGCAGGCCGCCAATACACTACTTCTATAGATGGGCAGGTGAACATGAAAATTTCGGTGTACCAGGGCGAACGCGACCTGGTAAAGGAAAACCGTAAACTGGCCGAGTTCGACCTGAAAGGTATACCCGCCATGCCCGCTGGTTTCCCTAAGGTAGATGTAAACTTTATTCTGAATGCAGATGGTATTCTGAAAGTAGAAGCAGTAGAGCTACGGTCTGGTACACGGCAGGAAGTAGAGGTGAAACCGCAGTACGGCCTCACCGATGAGCAGGTAGAGCAGATGCTGATGGACTCCATTACCCACGCCCGCGACGACGTATCGGCACGTATGGTAATAGAGGCACGCACAACAGCCGAGCAGATGCTGTACCAGGTGGAGCGGTTCCTGGAGAAAAATGGCGAGCACCTGACAGAAGAGGAAATCAGCCTGACCAGAACCAACGTGCAGAACTTAAGAGACGCGCTCCCTACAAACGACAAAGACACCATTTTACGCGCCGTAGATGTGCTGGAAGAGCAGACAAGCCCGTTTGCAGAACGCGTAATGCAAATCTCCATTAAAAAAGCAATGGCAGGTAAAAAAATTGAATAGCATTTACTGAAGTTGTAGTGCCGCCACACAGGCAGCAGAAAACGAAATGCAGTAAAAAGAGATCAGCCCTGCTCGGTACATCCAGGCAGGGCTGATCTCTTTTTACTGTTCCTGACAAATTATGCGAATGAAAATGGCCTTCAGAAGGATTTTAGCCAGAAAATAGTCAAGGGTAGCTGCTGCTTTACTGGGCGTAGACCAAAACTTAATGCTTCGCCAAATGAAAATTAGAAATTGGAGATTAGAAATTATGCTGGCGAGAGCGGCTTCGCTCGTGCCGATTATTCCTTGGCCTCTGGCCGCTTTAAAGCACTATTGCAGGTAGCGTAATTTCTAAAACTTAAATTGGAGTATCACTAGGCTCAGTGGGAGGAGGCACTCTGGTAATTCATTTCCAAATCTTCACATCTTCAAATTTCCAAATTTCCAAATTAATTAAAAAGCAGGGCAGCAATTTAAGCATTAAACTCAAAACAGCGCCAGCACATACTGCAGGAGGTTCACGTTAAAGTACAGAAGCGTGATGGCTACAATAACGCCTACCAGCACACCTGAATACGGAGCATCCTGCTCGCGCACCTGTTTCAGGCCCCAGTACACATAGGCAACCAGCGCCATAGCACCGTATACCAACAATAAAATTTGCACCCCCACCAGTACCTGCAGCGAGGCAATGCGCCAGAAATAATTAATGCCCAGCCAGGCGACGTTCAGGAGCCATACCAGCACGAGCATAAAAATGCTGCGATTTGTTGAATTTAGCCCGAGCCCGCGCAGGAGTTTAGCTGTTGTTGTGCCTGTTGCCATCCGTGTAGCTTAAAATTGCACACTGAACCTTTTCCCCAGTTCTTCCAGGTCGCGCTGCACAGGGGCCAGTAATGGTATACCTTTTTTCAGGCGAGTAGCTGTAATTTCGCGTTCCGGGTCGCCTGGTATCAAAACTGCTTTCTGGCCCTTTTTCACTTTGGCGTTCCGGAAAGTGGCGATCCAGTTATCCATGTGCTGCTTAAATTCGTCGGCAGGCCGGAAAGCATCTACCCGCATAGCACCCATAAAATGGCCTATTCCTTCCCCAACCAGGTTTTCTGCCACTGGCAGGAAGCTTACAAATGGCGGCACCCATGGCCCATAATTCGCCCCCGATAAAACTGCCGAAAATATATCGACCACCGACGACAAGGCGTAACCCTTGTGGCTGCCATGTAGCCTGTCGCTGCCGAGCGGTAATAGGGCGCCACCTTCCTTTAAAGCGTGTGCGTCTCTGGTGCCTTCTCCTGTGCTCGTCTGAATCCAGCCGGTAGGCGCTTTCTTTTCTTTGCGTTGCAAAATCTCGAGTTTACCATTAGCGGCCGCTGCTGTGGCAAGGTCGGCAACAAACGGTGGTTGATGCCCTGTAGGTATGGCCACGGCAATAGGGTTCGTACCCAGCATGCGTTCCGTAGAAAAAGTAGGTGCCACCAGCGGCGAGGCATTTGTCATCGATATGCCAATCATATCGCGGGCAAGGGCCTGCATGGCGTGGTAGCCGGCAATGCCGTAGTGGTTCGAGTTCTTAACCGATACCCAGCCAGTACCTACACGTTCTGCTTTTGCAATGGCAATGTCCATGGCACGCGGGGCCACTACCAGCCCAAGTCCTGCATCGCCATCTATGGTGGCAGTGCTTGGCGTTTCATGTACAATCCGGATGTTAGGCTTTACATTAATGCGGCCAGCCTCCCACAACCTTACATAGCCGCTGAGTCGTGCTACGCCATGTGAGTCAACGCCTCTCAGGTCAGCCTCTAATAGCACTTCGGTGGCTAGTTTTGCATCATCAGGCGGGCAGCCCATCTTTATAAATACTTCCTGAGTAAAATCGAATAATTGTCGGTATGAAAACATAGAGCGTAAATCGGTGTATTTCGGTTTGCAAATTAAGAATTATTCCCACCCATTCTGCAGGTGCAGCAAGATCTTCGGGTTAGTCGATGGAAATTGCCTGTTCCTCTAATAATATCTGCTTTCTACTATGCTTTTAAAGAAGGCGTCGAATCTGGAACAGATTTTGTCTTTGGCTACATACTTTAAGTTCAAAAACTAAATGGCCGGTACGGGAGGAATTATTTAAATGAAAATGCCCTCCAAAAGCTATTAGCCCATTTTACGGTCAAGGCTTGAGTATGGCAGATTTACCTTCAAACTCCACTACCATGAAACAAATACTACTCCTGACCTGGCTATTTCTGGTTGCACTGCTGGTGCAGGCACAGACCAAACTGGCCTTCGATGAAACATTGCCGGAAGCCTACCTCATTAAGAAAGGAACCACCGGCATTCCAAGCCAGCAAAACATCAATAGCATTATCAGCCTTCTGCAAGGCAATGTAACCACCCAAACCGGCGGCAGGCCAAACCGCTCGCCAGAGTTTGTGGTGCGCTTCGTGCAGCAGGCACGCATTTCGCAACAGGGCGATAAGCTACAGCTAAAGGTGGTGCTCAATAAGTTTTCTGTAACGGGAGATATACTTTACAAAGGGTTCGATCTGGAAGAAGTGCTGCATCCTGAAAAACTTAGCTATAACATAAAGCTGCTGCAGGGGCAACAGGTGCTGAAAACGTACAGCGAAAGTGCGAGCCTGAACAAAAAGGAAGTTGTGCTGCTCGATGTAATGGTTCCGGATACCATAGCAGATGGCAACTACAAACTGGTGGTAGAAGGAAAGGAATTGCACTACACTGGCTCCAACCTGATGCGTGTGCAGGAGCGGCTAAACCTGATTAACGAGTATTATACCGCAGACGTGACCATCAGTGCTGCTATTCAAAACCTGGGTCGTATTCAGCCAAACGATGTGGACCGCATTATGCACCACGACCGCAACCTGAAGGAGGTAGAGCAGACATTTGCGAAGCTGAAGGCAGCTCCGTTTTACAAAGACCTCATCCTGAAAAAGAACGATCCGCAACGCCTGGGCTCCCGCCTGAACCAGCTGGAGCGACAGATGCAGGACTTCAGGAAAGCCGTCGCCTTTGCCATCGCTACCCTGGATGAGCAATTCTATAACCGTGGCGTAAGCTTCCTGAGCACCGGCAACAGAAGAGCCGCGCAGGAGTATTTTCTGAAGTCGGTAGAGGTAAACCCCAAATTCGCACCTTCGCACCTGGAGCTGGCACGCATCGATTTCCTGAATGGATACTTGCCAGAAGCTACCGTCAGAACCAAGGACCTGCTCACGCAGATGCGCATCGATCCTCAGACACAGCAACTGGCGCTAGGCCTGGCCCACGACATCTACAGCACCTACATAAACGAAGGCAACCACCTCACCAGCCGTGGCGATTACCGGAATGCCATGGCTGCTTATGCTAATGCCCGGGCCATGTGCAGCACCATAGGAGGCCTGCGCTGCAATTTGCCTGCCCTTAACGATGGCGAAGGACGCGCCGTGTATGGTGCTTACAGAAATATAGTAGACGAAGGCAGGCGCTTATTGGCCGGTAACAACCTGGTTGCAGCAGAACGTGTGGCAGGGGAAGCTATGGCTTTTCAGCGACAGTACGACTTTGTGCTGCACGATGCACAGGAGGCACTGGAGTTGCAAAGTCAGGTAAAGTATCAGTACTACGTGCTCTACATCGATAAAGGCAAAACCTACCTGAAAGAGCGCAACTTTGGTAATGCCCTGAGCCAGTTCGAAGAGGCACTGGCAATGGAGCAGCGCTTTAGCTTTCAGCGGGTGCAGGAGTTGGGGCAGCTGGCACAGCAGGCGGCCAAACCGGTGCTATTGGCAAACCTGAACCAAGGCTATGAGCAGGCTGTGAACAACAGGCTGGGAGATGCCCGCGCTGTAGCCTCAGCTGCCGTTGCCATGCAGGCACGCTACGCCCTGGAGCACGATGCAGAAGTACAGAATAAGTACAAGCAGCTCCGCGACCGTATTTCTACACAAGAGTGCATAAACAGCCAGACAGCTTATGATGGGCACATACAGCGGGCAAAAGAACTGGTGCGCGATAGAAAATATCTGGCAGCCGACCAGGCTTATGTAGCAGCTCTTAAAGCTGCCGAAGGAAACCTGTCGTGTGGCATCGCTTCGTACTCAGCAAAAGATGGCCGCGAAGAAATTGCGGCAGCCGTTCGGTATCAGCAGATGCAGGAAGATATTAACCGTTTTGTAGCCAGCAGCAGGTACACAGAAGCTATTCAGCGTTACAATGACGCCGAGAAATTTTACCTGGCAAACGAGATAAAGCGTTTCGGCTTAAACCATACCTCGTTGCTCAGCTTTGCCCGCAACAGCACCAAGCAACCGTTCACAGCTTCTGTTGCAAATTATTTCGCTGCTAAGGGAGAGGAGGCCGTAAGTATTCAGTTACTGACATCGCTCCTGGACAAAGGCTACGGCAAAGGCAAAACCAAAAAGCTGCAGCAGCAACTCGGCCTGCAGTTAGCTCAGAAAGACGTGCAACTAAGTGTGCAGGAAAACACCAAACTGGCTGCAGCTCAACATACTCAAAACCACAAAAAGCTGAACCACCTCAGCAAAGCCTACGAAAAGGAGCGGAAGCGGCTGGCGAAGGGTTGAATTTTGAGTGAATGAATGAGTAAATGAGTGAATGTTTTTTACGCACATTCAAAATTCACTCACTCAAAATTAAATCCAGCACCCCTTCCTTCAGCGCGTAGGCCGATACGCGAATTTCGTTCAGCTGGTATTGTTGCAGCACAAAATCTATGACAATGCCGGCTACTACAATCATATCGACGCGCATCTCCAGCATGCCGGGTATGGCCAGGCGTTGGGTGTGGTTCTTAGTGAGAAGTTGGTGGTAAATCTGGTAGAAATCTGCTACAGCCAGCGCAGATGCGGGTGGGGGAGAAGCTTCTTTGCGCCAGGTGTTGCCTTTGCTTTGGGCATCTATGTCGCAAAGGGTGTCGAAGGTGCCGGAAGAGCCGACTAATACCGTTGGCCGATGTATGGCAATGGCCTCAGAGAGTGGCTGCAGTTTTTCCTGCAGAAAAGCCTTTTCTGCTGCTATACTGTTAGCCGAAATCGGGTCCTGCTGAAAGAACTTGTCCATGAGGCGCTGTGCTCCGATTTCAAAGCTTTTTTTCCAGAAGATCTGGTGCACGTTGCAGATGATGAACTCCACACTGCCGCCGCCTATGTCTATAACCAGCGAGGTTGCCTCATCCAGCACACCGGCCGCTCTTACGCCGTAGTAAATCAGTTCTGCTTCCCGATCGCCATCTATTACCTCCACCTGTATGCCGGTCTGCTGCAGAATGTCCTGCACAAAAGCTTCGCCGTTGGCCGCGTTGCGCACCATGCTGGTCGCCATGGCCCGTACCACGCGCACCTGGTGCTCCTCCATCTGCCTCCTGAAATCCTGTAGCGTATCTAAAGCACGTGCATAGGCCGCAGGCGCAATAGCACCGCTGCTGATGCCGCCCTGCCCCAGCCGCACCGGCACCTTTATCTTCACCAGGTCTGTTAAAGCGCCAGCTGCACCAACTTCCGTTATCTGCAGGTGAAATGTATTCGTGCCCATATCGATGAGAGCTATTCTTTTGTCCATTTCCGGAATGAGTGAATGAGTGAATAAGTGGTTGAGCGAAAGAGAGTATTTAGAAAGCCTCTGTAACATAAAATAGTATTTGCCGGGGCAACGCCGGATTATTCCAATGAAAAAGGCCTTCCAAAGAAAAAGTGGGCAAAACCAGCCAAGGGTTAGTCACGACAATAGACCTTTCTACAACACTCGTGTCTAAAATCTACTATCTAGCATCTAAAATATAATTCAGGATTTAAACCTGAAAAACGTCCCCAGCGGCAGCTTCCGCTCGCCTTTGTCCTGCAGGTAAATTTCGCCTAACTCTTCGTTTTTAATTTGCGCTCCAAAAGTCTGGTGCATCAGGTTCTCCAAAATCAGGGCCGAGAAGCCGAGGGAGTAGAGGTTGATGAGCAGGAAATAATCGGTTTTGTCGAGCATCTGGTGGCAGAGCTTTATGAGTTCGTTCAGTTCGTCTTCCAGCTGCCACTTTTCGCCGTTCGGGCCTCGGCCATAGGCGGGCGGGTCTAATATAATGCCGTTGTAGGTGTTGCCGCGCTTCACCTCACGCCGGGCAAATTTCATGGCATCTTCCACAATCCAGCGAATGTTGTCGAGGTTGCTGGCTTCCATGTTGTCGCGGGCCCAGAAGTTCACCTGCTTTATAGAGTCGAGGTGCGTAATATCGGCTCCGGCTGCTTTGGCTGCCAGCGAGGCGGCACCGGTGTAGGCAAACATGTTCAGTACCTTCGGCGGCTTAGTTTTCAGGTTGCGGGTGGTGTCGTAAATAAACTGCCAGTTAGCATCCTGCTCCGGGAATAGCCCCACATGCTTAAACGACGAGAGCCCCAGCCGGAAACGCAGCTGCATGTCTTTGTACCGGTAATTGATGTGCCACTGTTCCGGCATTCCTTTTTTCAGCTGCCACTGGCCTTTTTCGGAGCTGCCTTTGTCGCGCTTAAAAACGGCTTGTGCCATGCGTTGCCACTCCTGCTCCGGCAGGTGCTTGTCCCAGATGGCCTGCGGCTCGGGGCGCGCCACATAATAGCTGCCGAAGCGCTCCAGTTTCTCGAAGTTTCCGGAGTCTACTAATTCGTAATCAGGCCAGTTTTCGGATGTTAAAAAGGAATACATATCTTTGTGAATTATTTCTGACAGTGTGTACTATTCGGTAAAAGTACTACTATTACTGCTAACCTGAAAAAATGCACGTTAGAGCTGTTTTAATTGTTACAGATACATGGCAATAAGCTTTTTTAAATACCAGGGCACGGGCAACGACTTCGTGATGGTCGACAACCGGAAACACAATTTCCCTGCAGATGATGAGCAACTGGTGAAGCGCCTGTGCGACCGCCGCATGGGTGTTGGGGCCGATGGCCTGATCCTGTTGCAGGACCACTCCGCCTACGACTTCGAAATGGTGTATTACAACGCCGATGGCCGCATAGGCTCTATGTGTGGCAACGGTGCCCGCTGCACCGTTCGCTTTGCCCGCCACCTGGGCGTAATTGAGGATGTGGCCTGTTTCCTGGCTGCAGACGGCGAGCACCAGGCCAGCGTAGAGCGCGACCTGATACACCTGAAGATGAACGATGTACATGGCGTAGAGAAAATCGGGGATGATTATTACCTGAACACCGGTTCGCCGCATTATGTACGGTTCGTAGACGATGTGCAGGCGCTGGATGTGTACAAAGAAGGAAAAGCTATTCGGTATAACGAGCGTTTTGCTGAGGTCGGAACTAATGTGAACTTTATTCAGCAGCTATCAGGAAATGAGTTTTTTGTGCGCACCTACGAGCGTGGCGTGGAAGACGAAACACTTTCTTGTGGAACTGGCGTAACGGCTTGTGCTTTGGTGGCAGGTTTGCGGGGCATAAGCGGACCGGTAAAAATCAAAACCCTTGGCGGAGACCTGGAAGTGAGGTTTCAGCACGAAGACGACAATTTTCACCACATAAAATTAATCGGGCCGGCTAAGCAGGTGTTTACGGGTACGGTAGCTCTCTAACCAATACTTAACCCAGATCGATATGTTACTGAAGTCAGACCACACGTACCTCCGCGCTTTAGAACCTGTCGATCTGGATTTTTTATACACCCTCGAAAACGATACCAGGGTGTGGCAGGTAGGCAACACACTTATGCCGTACTCCAGGTTTGTGCTGGAGCAGTACCTCGAAAATGCCGCGCTCGATATTTTCACCGTAAAGCAACTGCGCCTTGTTATCTGCACCCACAACCATAAGGCTGTAGGCGCTATTGATCTTTTCGATTTTGAACCGCTACACCAACGAGCCGGGATAGGTATTGTAATTGCCGGACCCGAACGAGGCAAAGGTTATGCTGCGGAGGCACTGCAGGTACTATTAGAATATGGCAGACAGATTTTGCAGCTTCACCAGGTCTATTGCTCTGTTACGGCCGATAACGAGGCAAGCCTGCACCTTTTTCAGAAAGCAGGTTTTGCAGAAATCGGTGTGCGAAGACAGTGGCTGCGAACCCCAACTGGTTGGCAGGATGTTGTTGATTTTCAGAAGCTGCTGTAGAAGAGACACAAGACTTTTCAGCACAAGGTTTAAGAATAGGTTAGGTTGCCGACTTCGGTAGAAAACAAATTATTCTAATAAAAACGTCCTTCCAAAGGGTATTTGCCTTCCTTTCAGCCAAGGGTATCTAACCTCCAACCCAACCAGCCAAACATAAATCTCTCTCAAAAAGAACTTCTGCCACATTGCCCCTTGTTACCAATATTGTCAGGAGAGAGGCAAGCTGCTGCAAATGAAAAACAAGCAGGGTTTTGTCTTTCGGAAAATCTGACAGATATCAGTTTAAATCTCAAGTTGGTATTGTTTTCGTACTGATAGTAAGATATATCAGAAAAACACCTTATTTTTGACGATATTGCGGTTAAAGATATTCATTTAAATACTCCTATAGAATGCTTGATTTTTTCGGTAAAACCGTTGCGAAACTATTCGGAACAAAGTCCGACAGAGATATAAAAGAGGTGGTACCCTACGTTGCCAGGATAAACGCAGAGTACGCCAAACTGGCCAGCCTCACAGATGACCAGCTACGCCTGAGAACAACCGAGGTAAAGGGCACCATCGATGAGCGCTTAAAGCCGATCGATGATCAGATTGCCGGCTTGCACAAGCGTGTGGCCGATGAGCCGCAGCTGGATATTGTGCAGAAAGAAAACATCTTCTCAGAGATTGATGAGCTGGAGAAGAAGCGCAACAAAGAGCTGGAAGTAGTGCTCCTGGAAGTGCTGCCAGCCGGTTTTGCCATTGTAAAAGAAACAGCGCGCCGCCTGAAGGATAACAAACAGTTAGTGGTAACCGCCACTGATATGGACAGAACCATAGCAGCCCGCAAACCAAACGTTGTGATAGAAGGCGACAAGGCTATTTGGGCAAACAAATGGCTGGCAGCCGGCAACGAAGTAACCTGGGACATGCTCCACTACGACGTGCAGCTGATTGGTGGCGTAGTGCTGCACCAGGGTAAAATATCTGAGATGGCCACTGGTGAGGGTAAAACATTGGTGGCCACGCTGCCTGCCTTCCTCAATGCGCTTGCCAAACGTGGTGTGCACGTCGTAACTGTTAACGACTACCTTGCCAAACGCGACTCAGAATGGATGGCGCCGTTGTTCGAATTCCACGGCCTCACCATCGACTGCATCGACAAGCACCAGCCTAACTCCGAAGCCCGACGCAACGCCTACCGAGCCGACATTACCTACGGCACCAACAACGAGTTCGGCTTCGACTACCTCCGCGACAACATGTCGAGGGAGCCGCAGGACCTGGTACAGCGCAAGCACCATTATGCCATGGTCGATGAGGTTGACTCCGTGTTGATTGACGATGCCCGTACACCGCTTATTATTTCCGGCCCTGTGCCACGCGGCGATGAGCACGAGTTCTACCAACTGAAACCACGCATTGCCATGCTGGTAGAGGCGCAACGCAAAGTCATAAACAACTTCCTGACAGAAGCCAAGCGCCTGATCAAAGAAGGAAATACCCAGGATGGCGGTCTTTCGCTTTTCAGAGCTTACCGTGGTTTGCCTAAGAGTAAGCCCCTGATCAAGTTCCTGAGTGAGATGGGGAACCGGGCCATTATGCAGAAAGTAGAAAACCACTACCTGCAGGACAACTCCCGCATGATGCCGGAAGCAGATGAGCCGCTGTACTTCACCATCGATGAGAAGCACAACCAGATAGAGCTGACCGAAAAAGGCATCGACCTGATTACAGGCCAGGGCGAAGATCCGCACCTGTTTATTCTGCCAGATATCGGCATGGAAATCGCCAACATCGAGAATAACAAAACCCTGACCGAAGAAGAACAGCTGCACGCCAAAGAAAAGCTGATTGCCGACTTCCAGGAAAAAACGAAGCGTGTACACACCATTAACCAGTTACTGAAGGCGTATACCCTTTTCGAGAAAGATACCGAATACATTGTTACGCCCGACCACAAAGTTAAAATTGTGGATGAGCAGACAGGCCGTGTAATGGAAGGCCGTCGTTACTCCGATGGTCTGCACCAGGCCATAGAGGCGAAAGAGAACGTGAAGGTAGAAGATGCTACCCAAACCTACGCCACCGTTACGCTGCAGAACTACTTCAGAATGTACCACAAACTGGCCGGTATGACTGGTACTGCCGAAACAGAGGCCGGTGAGTTCTGGGACATCTACAAACTGGATGTGGTAGTTATTCCTACCAACCGCCCAATTTCCAGAAAAGATGAGCACGACAAAGTATACAAAACCACGCGTGAGAAATATAATGCCGTAGCCGACGAAATAGTAGAGCTAACAGAGAAAGGCCGTCCGGTATTGGTGGGTACCACCTCAGTAGAGATTTCGGAGTTGTTGAGCCGTATGCTCACGCTGCGCAAGATAAAGCACCAGGTACTCAACGCCAAAATGCACCAGAAGGAAGCTGAAATTGTAGCCGAAGCTGGTAAGCCTGGCACCGTAACCATCGCTACGAACATGGCCGGTCGTGGTACCGACATTAAGCTGGCACCAGAGTCTAAGGCTGCAGGTGGTCTGGCCATTGTGGGTACAGAACGCCACGAGTCCCGCCGTGTAGACCGTCAGTTGCGTGGTCGTGCCGGTCGCCAGGGTGACCCGGGTACGTCGCAGTTCTTTGTGAGCTTAGAAGATAACCTGATGCGCCTGTTCGGCTCCGACCGTATTGCCCGCCTCATGGACCGGATGGGTCTCGAAGAAGGTGAAGTTATCCAGCATTCCATGATCACGAACTCTATTGAACGTGCGCAGAAGAAGGTAGAAGAAAACAACTTTGGCCAACGTAAGCGCCTGCTGGAGTACGACGACGTAATGAACGCCCAGCGGGAGGTGGTATACAAGCGCCGTAGAAATGCTCTTTATGGTGAACGCCTGGAACTTGATATCTGGAACATGATCTACGATATCAGCGAAGACCTGGTGGTAAACTTCAAAAACACCGTCGATTACGAGAACTTCGAGCTGAGCATTATCCGTATTTTTGGATACAATACGGGCATTACCGAAGATGACTTTAAAGCAACGCAAGCGAACAAACTTGCCGAGCGTTTATACAACGAGGCTCTGAGCCATTACCGCACCAAGAACAAGCAGATAGCGGAGCAGGCCTACCCGATCATTACCGACATTCATCAGAACCGCGGACCAATGATCGAAAACGTAGCCGTGCCGTTTACCGATGGCAAACGCCAGCTGGCAGCCGTAGCAAACCTGACCAAAACGTATGAGTCGCATGGTTCGGAACTTATCCGGGCCATGGAGAAGATTATTACGCTAGGCACCATAGACCAGGCCTGGACCGACCACCTGCGCCAGATGGACGACCTGAAGCAGACGGTACAAAACGCCGTATACGAGCAGAAGGACCCGCTGTTGATTTACAAGTTCGAGTCGTTTGAACTGTTTAAACGCATGATCGGCAAGGTAAACGAAGAAACCGTTTCGTTCCTGTTCCACGCCTTCATTCCAATTCAGGCGCCAGAGCAGGTGCAGGTGCCGCGTATACCTCTTCAGCCTAAAGCACCTGTGCTGCAGGAGCAGAAGCAGGAAGTACATTCGTCGTTAGAAGGCAGCGATGGTTCTACTTCTATGCAAGCTCCTGAGCCACAGAAAGTAATGCCAGCGCACTCACAACGAGTGGCAGGGCGTAACGATCGTGTAAGCGTGCAGTACCGCGATGGCCGTGTGGTAAAAGACGTGAAGTTCAAAACAGTGGAGCAAGACCTGCTCGATAACCGCTGTGTTATTATAGAAGAATAAAAAGTAGTAATAGAAAGAGCCACTATGCCTTTTAGGTATAGTGGCTCTTTTATGCCTGTTCTGTGGCTGTCAATTTATCATTTATGAAACATATTTATCTTTTAATTTTATTTACTGCTTTTTCGTGGGCAGCCTATGCACAGTCGTACGAAGGCGTTGAACCTGAAGGACCAGAAGAAACACCAGAGCTGAACAAGCTGCTGAAAGCGGAGCTGGGGCTGCACGGAATAGGCTTAAGTTATGAGTTGCCGGTAAGCGCTAAGTTTCTGGTAGATATAAGCGGCGGTTTAGGAGCAGGTTATGCTGTAACAAAAGGCAGCTATTACACCGACAGCTTCAGCTCTACCTGGATTTTTATCGACCCTGTAGTTTATGTAAAAGCAGGTGGCCGGTACCTGTACAACAGGAGCAAACGATTCGAAAAATTAAAGTCGGTGCGGAACAATGCCGGTAATTTTATTGGGTTCCAAACGAAATACACAACGCAAAGAGCCTTCAACAACAACGTTTTTGACCAAATGGCTGAACCGCTGAACAGAACGTGGCTGAACGAAATTCACTGGGGCATACAACGGGACATGAGCGAGAAGATTTTATTTAACTTGCACCTCGGCATTGGGTATGCGGCCGACCTCGACTTCAGAAACAGCATTGCCTACCCGGCCATTGGCGCTACATTTTCGTACATCCTGCACAAAAAAAGTATATAAAAGCTTCTGAAGGCCAAAATCATTGGAATAATTTATACAACTATGTCCGGAACAGAATTAGCACCTTACATAGACCACACGCTGCTGCGCCCCGATGCAACAGAAGAGCAGGTGGCGCAGCTTTGCGATGAGGCTGGCGGGTATGGCTTTGCGGCAGTGTGTGTGGCACCTTGTTATGTACAACTGGCAAAAAAGCAGCTCGGCCCCGGAACATTAGTAAAAGTGGCTACGGTGGTGGGTTTTCCATTGGGTTACCAGCACCACAAAGTTAAGTTCCTGGAAACACACCAGGCCATAGAAGACGGTGCCTCTGAAATTGATGTGGTCATGAACGTGTCGGCGTTTAAGTCGGGGAACTATAACCATGTAGAGAATGAGTTAGGCGACCTGGCCAAATTTTGCCACCTGAAAAATGCCGAACTGAAAGTGATTATAGAAACGGCCCTGCTTACAGACGAGGAAATTGTAAAAGCCTGCGAAATTTGTGCAGCAGCAGGAGCCGATTATGTTAAAACATCGACAGGCTTTGCAGCAGGTGGAGCAACAGTAGCCCACATCGAACTGATGCGCCGTACCCTGCCACAGCACATTAAAATAAAGGCATCAGGCGGCATTAAAACATTTGCCGATGCCCAAGCGTTAGTTAATGCAGGAGCCGACCGCTTAGGTTGCTCTGCCAGTATACAAATCGTAAAACATGAATAAAGTAAGTAACCTGCTGTTTGCGCTGCTTTTTCTGGTGCTGGCAGCTTGTGGGTCCAGTTCCCGTACCAGCACCAGCGATGCAGGCAGGGCAACAGGCAAAACCAGAGCAGCAGAAGACCTGAGCGAGTTCAGGCCTACCTACCCCGACGCAGAAGCAACAGGCAGTAACGCCGCTGCACCCCTTACACCTACAAATCACGTCAATAACCGCGTGGCCGCACTTATGGATACCGTGGCCAGTGTGAATAGAAATGTAAAATACGCACAAGGCTTCCGGATACTGGCTTACAACGGCTCGGAGCGGCAAACGGTCATGGATCTTCGGAAAGCCATTATAGCCAGAGTGCCGCAGGAGAAGGATTACCTGACGTACCAGCAGCCGAACTTCCGCCTGAAAATCGGTGATTACTTTTCCAGGATAGAGGCACAGCAGGTGCTGAACCAGATAAGAGACTTGCTCCCGAATGCCCAAATCGTGTCGGACCAGATCAACATCAACAAATAAGAAAACAGAAAGTTATTTTTGTTGCAGATATTGAAAAAACGTTGTGGTTTATCGTACGGATAACACAACGTTTTTTTTTATTTTGCGGGAGTCGTTTCAGTAACGTTCTGGTTCAGCAAGAGAAGCGTAAATTATTTAAATGATTTTGCCCTTCCAAAGCATTTTACAGCTGAAAACTGTCAAGGGTAAGAAAATGCTCGGGCTACTATAAGCGATGTAAAACAGGAGGAGGGCCATGCAACCAGTTATAAATTAAGAAAATTGATGTCTTCAGTAGCAGAGAAAATAAAGCAGTTTGCCCACACCTATGCACCCGATACGGTAGCCTTGCGCCGCCACCTGCATGCACACCCTGAGCTCTCTTTTGAAGAGCACAACACGGCTGCTTATGTAGAGCAGGCGCTCAGGAGCTTCGGCCTTACGCCCACCCGTATGGCAACAACAGGTGTGGTGGCTGTTATAGAAGGCAGAAATCCTGCAAAAAAAACAATAGCCTTACGTGCCGACCTCGACGCACTGCCCATTGTGGAGCAAAATGAGGTTAGCTATAAATCGAAAAACGAGGGAGTAATGCACGCCTGTGGCCACGATGTGCACACGGCATCGTTGCTGGGTGTTGCCCGTATTCTGCAGGAACTGCGTGAGGAATTTGAAGGAAGTGTGAAGCTCATTTTTCAGCCTGGCGAAGAAAAATTTCCGGGAGGAGCTTCTGTTATGATAAAGGAAGGGGTGCTGCAGCAACCGGCACCCGAAAGTATTATGGGGCAGCACGTGTTCCCGATGCTGCCAGCCGGTAAAGTCGGTTTCAGGAGTGGTATGTACATGGCCAGTGCCGACGAAATTTACATTACTGTAACAGGTAAAGGTGGCCATGCCGCCATGCCGGAGCAGAACATAGACACCGTGCTGATTGCGGCGCACCTGATTGTGGCGCTGCAGCAGATCGTGAGCCGCCATGCCAGTCCCAAAGTTCCGACGGTGCTCTCGTTTGGCAAAGTAGAGGCCATGGGTGCTACAAACGTTATTCCGAACGAGGTCAAAATTCAGGGCACGTTCCGGACGATGGACGAAAAGTGGCGGAAAGAGGCGCACAAACGCATTAAAAAGCTAGCCGAAGGACTTTGCGAAAGCATGGGCGGCAGCTGCGACATCGATATAAAAAATGGTTACCCTTACCTGAAAAACGATCCGGAACTGACAGCACGCGCGCGCAAAGCCGCTGAAGCTTTTTTAGGCGAAGATAATGTAGTAGACCTGGACCTTTGGATGGGAGCCGAAGATTTTGCTTATTACTCGCAGGAGGTGGCCGCCTGCTTTTACCGCCTCGGCACCCGAAGCGATGCCCGCAACATTACCTCCTCGGTTCATACGCCAACTTTCGATGTGGCCGAAGAAGCCCTGGAAACCAGCATCGGGCTGATGGCTTGGCTGGCAGTGCAGGAGCTAAGTGCTACAAAGGTGTAATAGTTTTCAGCAGAAATAGAATGGTCTTGAACGCAACCGAAGCTTTAGAATATCAGTTACCTGCCGGCTTGTTTGGCCGGAAGCGGATGTTGCGCCTGCTGCCCGAGTACCTGGAGTTCGAAGACAACGACCTGCAGCCAGGGCAGTTCAGCAGACTTAGCAAAGCCGACATCGTAGACATCAGGCAGGAAATGACCTGGATTGTGTGGTACAGGTTTAGCGTGGGCTGTGAGTTTAAGATAGATATTCAGACCAAATCGAAGCAGGTGCTGGAGATCAGGTTCAGGAGCTACTTTAGCCAGAACAACGCCAGCATCAGAGCCTTCATAAAAATTACAGATACGCTCTGGGAATACTACATGCAGGGCAAAGTAGATGCGTACCTCCACCAGCTACGCCAGAACCAGGAGGTAGAACTCCTGGATGTAAAAATGACACAGCACAAAGTGGCCATTTTTACGGATGAGCCGCCTGTACCCTGGCAAGAACTGCAGGTAAAGCAATACCCGAACTTTTATGTGCTCTACCAGCAGGGGCAGCCCGACAAACACAGGCAGGTGTATTACTTCGCCTGGAAGAGCGAACTTCTGCTAACCCTGATCGAGAGTATGCAGGAAATAGGAGAGGACGGCCCACTAGCAGCCTAGTGCTCCTCTAAATTCAAAATTATAAGTTATGCTGTGGCTCACCAGAGCTTGATGCACAGTAGTTGTAAAGTTGACCCTTAGCAAGATTTTGTCAGATATCCTTATGGAGGGTATTTTTATTTAAATAATTGCTCTTCCTGAATTACTTGCACCAAAGCTCCAAAAAGATTGAACTGCCCGAAAGACGCTGAATTCAGGCAGAAATCTAACATGTGGCCATTCAACAATTAACAGGCGGCAACCAATAATCAGTAATTATTCTAATGAAAAACCTCTTCCAGAAGCAACATGGTACCTCAAGTGCCAAGGGTCTCCGTTCTCTATACAAAGGATGTACGTTGCTGGCTGGCTTACTCCTGCTGAGCGTGGTGCCTGGGGTGGTGGCGGCACAGAGCAAAATTACAGCCGCTACTGCTTTATGGCCTGAGGTGCAGCTGAACTATGGTGTAGGCGAAGATGGTATACTCTTTTTTCAGAACCAGTACCGCATCAATACCGACTCCCGTTTTAACGACCTGGCGGCTTCAGGTCCTTTCAGTGGTTTTGAGCGGGCACAGCTAACCTTGGGTTACGAACACACCTTTACCGACCATTGGCGAGGTGGTGCGCTGTTCAGGTATGCCTTCGAGAATTACCCTAAAACACAGTTTTATACCGCTTTTCTGAGGCACAACGGAAACATCGGGAGCCTGTTTTTTAACAAGCAAGGCATGTTTGAGTATGTGAATCAGGAAGAGCAGGATGCCTTCGGGAGATACTCGTTCCTGGCTGAACTCGGCAAACGGTTTCCGGTAGGCAACAGGTTTTTAACGCCGGCCCTCTCTTACGAACTGCTGCTCAGGAGAGAATTTGGCAAGAGTACAAGTACTGCCGAGGAGCGCACGATAGACCGCACCCGCCTCCGCTTTGAGCTAACCTACGAACTAACAGAGAACCTGCGCTTGTCGCCTTTTGTGATGCGGCAAACAGATTATTATTTTGTGCTGGTACCGCCAAAATATGATGAAAATGACAGATTAATTGAAGATGGTTACACCACTAAACGTAATAGGATTTCTCCAGTAATCGGACTGGAGATAAAATTTAACTTGAATACACCAGTTAACACTGCCAGTTTTACATATTAGCTGTATAGGCATCTGAAAATTAGTCAGATAAGGCAAATGAGGATTAATTTTTTAATGACATTATTTCATGATTTAATAAGATAATTGGAGTGGCATACTTTTTACTGTAAAATGAGTGTAATCAATTAGTAATACATAACATTTAAATAGGAGGTAATAATTATGGCACTTACAAGAAACAGTGGCTTACAGCATGATATGCCACAATCATTCAGCTCTATGTTAGACAGATTCTTTAACGAGTCTTTAAACACCAGAACAGTTTCAGCTTTTACGCCACACGTAGATGCCTGCGAAACTGAGAAAGGTTTTGAACTGGAACTGGCTTTGCCAGGTATCCGGAAAGATGATATTTCCATAGATTTTCAGGAAGGCAAATTAACTATTTCCGGGGAGCGTAAGCTGGAGCGAAAAGAAGATAACCGCCGTTACCACATGATCGAGACACAGTATGGCTCATTTAGCAGAACCTTCTACCTGCCAGACAATGTGAACCCCGATCAGATTAAGGCGAACTTAGTTGATGGCATTCTGCATGTGTCTGTACCAAAAGATGAGCAGAAGACCCTGAAGCGGCAGATAAAAATAGGCTCCGATGCTACTGAAACAAAACCTGCTCAAAAGCAGAAGCGAGTAGCTGAGGCCTCTGAAAATGGATCAGCCGTAACTGCATAGTACTGAATAAAACCAAGATGGGGGCCAAAATTTCTGGCCCCTTTTTTGTTTAAATGTTTTTACGTATACTAGTATTCACAAAAAGGCGCACATGAGGCACGGCCGCCCTTGAGGGTAGAAAGAAGCAAAAGTCTTCTGAAGGCCTTTTTCATCTGAATAATTGCTTCCGAAGTCGATCTGTTAAACTTTCTGAAAAACAGAAGCATAAGTGCCCTATACTATCGTATACTAGAGTAGCGTTATACATTTATTATATAGGCTATTACAAATATTTATAATCAACTAAAGTATTTTTAAGTATTCATGAAAACGAAACAGTTTATTGTTGGCTTAACGCTTTCTGCCATGATGGGTGGCGGTGTTGCCGTTGGCAGCTACAAGCTGCTCGAAAATAACACGGCTCAAACTGCAGGGCAACAAGAGGAGGTGCAGTACCCGAACGTGCGCTATACAAGCAGCATGCGCAGCAGCGAGATGGTAGCACCCGAAGGCCTTAACTTTATTAAGGCAGCGCAGGTGTCTACTCCGGCAGTAGTACACATTAAAACAGAATACAAAACCCGTACCGCCGACCGTTACAATAGCCCCATGGAGCCTTTCCTGCGGGAGTTTTTTGGTGATGGTTTTGGCGAGCGTGCCCCCAGGTCTCCGCAGATGGGTTCAGGTTCAGGTGTGATTATTGCCTCTAATGGCTACATTGTAACCAACAACCACGTTATCGACAGAGCCGATAAAATTGAAGTGGTAATGGACGACAAGCGTACTTTTGAGGCGAAACTGGTTGGCACCGACCCTACCACCGACATCGCCTTGCTCAAAATTGAAGAAGACAAACTGCCCGTGGTGCGCTACGGTAACTCCGACGACCTGCAGGTAGGGGAGTGGGTGCTGGCCGTTGGTAACCCTATGAACCTGACTTCTACCGTAACTGCGGGTATTGTGAGTGCTAAAGGCCGTAACATTAACATACTGCGTACCAGCGCGAACAAAGACATGAGCATTGAGTCATTTATTCAGACTGATGCCGCTGTAAACCCAGGTAACTCTGGTGGTGCGCTGGTGAACCTGAATGGCGACCTGGTAGGAATTAACACAGCTATTGCCTCACAAACAGGTTCTTTTGCAGGCTATTCGTTTGCCGTGCCATCGGCTATCGTGAGCAAGGTAGTAGACGACCTGCTGAAGTATGGCGAAGTGCAGCGGGCTTTGCTTGGGGCTTCTATTCAGGAAATTGATGCTACCTTAGCCAAAGAAAAAGGGCTGAAAACGCTGAACGGTGTTTACATTGCCGAAGTGCAGGAAAGCAGCGGAGCCAAAGAAGCCGGACTTAAATCTGGTGACGTGGTAACGGCCGTAAACGATGTGAGAGTTAGCAAATCGTCGCAGTTGCTGGAACAGGTGGCCCGCTACCGCCCTGGCGATAAAGTAAAAGTAACTTATTTGCGCGATGGTAAGGAGCGCTCTGCTAACGTAACGCTCAAGAACCTGAATAACAGCACTGAACTGGTGAAACGCAGCACTGCCAAAGCTATTACCTTCGATGGAGCCAGCTTTGAGCCGGTTAGCAAGCAGGAAATGAGTAAGCTGGGGATAGATGGTGGTGCTAAAATATCTGGCATCAATAACAGCAAGTTCCGCGAAACAGGTATGAAAGATGGCTTTATCATCACAAAAATCGGTGATAACAGAGTAAACGTACCAGAAGACGTTGAAAAGCACTTGAAGAGCTTTGAAAGCGGTGTAGTTTACATAGAGGGAGTTTATCCGGATGGATTAAAAGCTTTCTACCCAATAGGGAAGTAAACAGCCGATAATGACGTATAAGAAAAAGCTTCCGCAGTCTTGTGGAGGCTTTTTCGTTTTTTAGCTTTGTAAGAATCCTTACCTCAACATAACATTATGAAACAGACCATAGATGCCCTCCCGATAACCAATACCATGACCAATGTGCTGGAGCAGTTAGGAATAAAAGAAACAAACCCCGCTTATAGCACAGGCCTGGTGTGGGGCGGCCATAACGGAAAACAGACCAGGGAAATCTATTCGCCTGCCGATGGCAACCTGATTGCTGCTGTAACCATGGCAGATGCAGCGGCTTATGAGCAGGTAGTGAAGCAGGCGCAGGAGGCCTTTACCTACTGGCGAAAGCAGCCTGCTCCCAAACGTGGCGAGATAGTGCGCCAAGTTGGTAACAAGCTCCGCGAAAACAAAGAGGCACTAGGTAAGCTGGTCAGCTACGAAATGGGGAAGATACTGCAGGAGGGCCTGGGCGAGGTGCAGGAGATGATCGATATCTGTGATTTTGCCGTAGGGCTGTCGCGGCAGCTCCATGGACTTACCATGCATTCTGAGCGGCCCGAGCACCGCATGTACGAGCAGTACCACCCGGTTGGCATTGTGGGCGTTATCTCGGCTTTTAACTTCCCGGTTGCTGTCTGGAGCTGGAATGCGATGCTGGCTGCAGTGTGTGGCGATGTCATTATCTGGAAGCCATCGGAAAAAACGCCGCTTACCGCCATTGCCTGCCAGCATATTATTAAAGAGGTACTGGCCGAGAACGAGCTGCCCGAAGGTATTTTTAATCTCATTATAGGCGATGCAGAGATCGGCAGCCTGATGGCACATGATAAACGCATTCCGCTGGTGTCGGCTACCGGCTCCACGCGCATGGGCAAGAAAGTAGGAGAGGCTGTAGGAGCACGTTTAGGGAAATCGCTGCTGGAACTGGGCGGCAACAATGCCATTATCATAACCGAGCATGCCGACCTGGAAATGGCGCTACGGGCGGTGGTGTTTGGGGCAGTAGGCACCTGTGGCCAGCGCTGCACCTCTACCCGCAGGCTTATTGTACACGAAAACGTTTACGAGCAGGTAAAAGAGCGACTCCTGAAAATTTACCCAAACCTGCCCATCGGCCACTCCCTCGACAACACCACACTCGTTGGACCTATGATCGACAAAGATGCTGTAGAGGCATTTAAGGCGGCACTGGCGGCAGTGCAGCAGGAGGGAGGCAACCTGATAACCGGAGGCGAGGTGCTGAGCGGCAAAGGCTACGAAACAGGCACTTATGTTACACCAGCCATTGTAGAAGCAGAAAACCACTTCGACATGGTACAGGAAGAAACGTTTGCCCCTATCCTATACCTGATCCGATACAGCGGCGACGTAGAAAATGCCGTTGAACTCCAGAACGGGGTGCGGCAGGGGCTGTCGTCGGCTATTTTCTCCACTAACTTATTAGAGACAGAAGCCTTCCTGAGCCATTGGGGCTCCGACTGCGGCATTGCCAATGTAAACATAGGTACTTCAGGCGCTGAAATAGGCGGTGCTTTTGGTGGCGAGAAAGAAACAGGCGGTGGTCGCGAATCCGGTTCCGATGCCTGGAAAGTATACATGCGCCGCCAAACCAATACCATCAACTTCGGCAGGCAACTGCCCCTGGCACAAGGCATTAAATTCGATATAATGGACTGAGGATAAAGTAGTGTGCTAATTTTTTAATTTGCTAATTATTCTGATTCAGATGAATTATTCTAATGAAACTGCCCTTCCAACAGAATTTTTTGTTTTTGATGGCAAGGGTTAATAAAGAGTAATATCAAAGCGAATAGGGAAAGCTGGCTGAGATGCTGGCTTTTCTTTTTTTATGCTTTTCTGTAGAATTTGATTTCACACAATCAAAATCTATCTGGCCTACCCTTGGCAAAATTCTGATGATAATCCTTCTGAAGGGTATTTTCATTTGAATAATTGCTCCTCTAACCACACTGTACTTAATTTTTAGAATAGTGAAGCTAAATACAAACTGCAGAAATAGTAAATTTTGGAGGTTCAAAAAAACATCAGAAATTTTTGCAACTTCATGCAACCTCTGGTCAATTGGCTTGTCTTTAGTGTGAATTTAGGAATGAGGAAGGCAAAGAAGAGAATGCAATAGTATAAAAGGTCACCTGTAGAAGTGTAATAGCATACGCCGGATAAACTTGGAAACACTCCGCTATCAAGATGTAAACACGCCCGTAATTGAGCGATGCAAGGCAGGTGATAACCGTGCGCAGTATGAGCTGTATAAGCTCTATGCCAAGGCTATGTTCAACGTGAGTATGCGCATTACCAACGACTACGCCGAGGCGGAGGACGCTTTACAGGAGGCTTTTATCAGTGCCTTCAAAAACCTTCATTCTTATAAAGCAGAAGCATCTTTTGGGAGCTGGCTGAAGAAGATAGTGATTAACGCAGCGATTAATGCCATCCGGAAAAGAAAAGAGGAGGTAGTACCGCTGGATGAGAGAGTAGTGGGTGAAGTGGCAGACGAAGTGCAGGAGGATGAAACAGACTGGCAGATAGACAAAATACGCCGTGCTATACAGCAGTTGCCTGATGGTTACCGTGTTGTGCTGAGCCTGTACCTGCTGGAGGGCTACGACCATGCCGAGATAGGCGAAATTCTGCATGTATCGGAGTCTACCTCGAAGTCGCAGTACAGCAGAGCCCGGAAAAAATTAGTAGAAATTATGCGTGAGCCGCAACTGTTGGCGCACTAAAAATAAAAAACGAATACCAAGATGAAAGATAGCCTGAAAGATTTTGTAGAGCAGAACAGAGAGGAGTTCGATGTGTTCGAACCCCGCCCTGAGTTGTGGCAGGAGATCTGCAAAGAGTTGCCGGCAAAAAAGGAGGAAGCTAAAGTTATCCGTTTCAGTTTTGGTGACAACACTAGCTTTAGCACCGACTTTGCCTTTATGCGTGTTGCAGCAGCTGTTTTATTACTGTTGGGCTGTGGCCTTACTTTGCTGCTTACCAAACAGAACGTTGCTAACAATGCCAACACCATAGCAGCAACAGAGCAGGTAACCATAAACCGCATTGCCCCTGAACTGGTAGAGGTAGAGGCTTACTATACCACCCTCATAAACAGCAAGAAAAACGAACTGAGCGATTACGACCTGAAAGTTCTTGGCCTGGACGATGACCAAAGCATAGACCGGGAACTGGCCCGCCTCGACAGTAACTACAAAGAACTTAAACAACAACTGTATACAACTCCAAACACCGAAAAAGTGATGGGCGCTATGATCCAGAATTTGCAGATACGGATAGAGGTGCTGAACCGCCAACTGGAGGTGCTGGAGAAAATTGAACAAATGCAAAAAACGCAGAATATAAATACCCAAAGCGATGAAACCACGAATGCATCTACTATTTAAAGCTTTTACCCTATTACTGCTCCTGCCTGCTACGCTGTTCGCGCAAAAAGCCCCTGACTGCGACCAGTTACCCGAACTGCCGGAGTCGGTGCTGCCGCTTCTGGCTAGCCTTGGTAACCTGCAGGAGCTCTCGGAGCTAAAGCGCCTCGGCCAGCTGGAAGACCTAAAACAGCTAAAAGACCTGCAACAACTCTCTAACCTGAAGCAACTGGAGAGCCTTGCCCAACTCAGCGAGCTGCAGTACCTGGTACAAACCAACCCAGACCCCGAGTGCACCACCCTCAGTGCAAGTACTGCCACCGCATTTTCGGCCGAAAAACAACGGGTTGTTGAAAAAACATACAAAGTAGGAAGTTCCGATATGCTCTCGATCCAGAATAAATTCGGCAAAGTGCACGTAAACACCTGGGACAGAAAAGAGATTCACGTAGTCGTAACCATGATCAGCCGCGCCAACTCCGACCAGAAGGCGCAGGAAACCTTAGACAACATTAAGGTGACAGAAAGCCGCGATGGCAAAAGCATAAACTGGCGCACCGAACTGGCTCCTGTAAAGGTGCAAGGCAACAACCAGCGCAGCTTCGAGATAAACTATGTTGTTTCCATGCCCGCTGAAAACCCGCTGACGATAGCCAACAGCTTTGGCGATGTTTACCTGGCTTCCTTTAAAGGAAAAGCAGACATAACAGTAAAATACGGTTCCCTGAAAACTGGACAGCTGAGTAACTCCTCTAATATAGTAAAAGTGGCGTACGGTTCAGCTAACTGTGGCTTTATAAACGGTGGTGCTGTGGATATTGCCTACTCTTCTATGAATTTAGAAGGAACCAACGGGCTGCAGGGGTCGTCGAAATTCAGCAGCATGAAAATAGGCAGTCTGCAAAACGACCTGAACATTAGCCTGAAGCACGGTTCGTTGCGAGTAGATAATATCAGCAGAAATGTGAATAATATCAGCGTAGATGGTGGTTTTAGCCCTATTGCCCTTAACTTTGAAGATAACTCCTCCTTTAATTTCGATGTGAATGTTCAGTTTGGCAGCTTCAATTTCGATAAGAATCTGGTTAATGTATCTTCCTTAGAAAAAAGCCACACCTCTGCCGCTTATAAAGGCAAATATGGCAGTGCAAACTCCAAAGGCTCTGTTAATATTACCTCTAAATACGGAGATGTTAAATTCTCAAAGTAATTCTGAAACATTAACTCACACAGTTTAAAGCAGAAAAGCCAGCTTCATGCTGGCTTTTCTGTTTAAGAGCAGCAAGAACCCTTGACGAATTTTGGCCAGAAACCTTTCCGGAGGCTGTTTTTATTTGAATAATTGGCAGGATGCACTATTGTTGCCGACCGATTTACTAAGAGATGCTCCTCAAAAGTTATATATTTGACTATGGCAACAGAAAACGAAATGCTGCATTCTTCTAAAGCGCCTGAGCCTGTAGGCTTGTACCCGCACGCCCGGCGTGCAGGTAATTTGCTGTTCTTGTCTGGTGTCGGCCCCAGGCAGCGCGGCTCTAACCAGGTACCAGGCGTAGAACTCGATGAGGCCGGAAACATAACAGCTTACGACATAGAGAAGCAATGCCATGCCGTTTTTCAAAATGTGCGCTACATCCTCGAAGAGGCTGGCGTTAGCTGGAACAGCTTGGTAGATGTAACTGTTTTCCTGACAAACATGAAGGATGACTTTGCAACCTACAACCGGATTTATGCCGAGTACTTCAGCGAGAACCAGCCGTGCCGTACTACAGTAGAAGTAAGCAGTTTGCCAACACCTATCGCCATAGAGCTTAAATGCATTGCTGCTGTGGGAGAGAAGCAAACGCAGCGTTAAATTACATCAGGAACAAAAAACCAAATTGGTGAATCATACAAAAATTGAAAGTTTTACCCAACGCTCAAACGCGTTGGAGGAGAAGGAAAAGAAAGCAGCTTCGAAGTCGGGGTTAATCTCGTGGTTGCGGGTGTTGGTTTTTGTAGCTGGCATAGTTGTCGCCTGGTATTTGTTCAGCACAGATCGGAACGCGGCAGGTGCCGTTAGCATCGTTATTTTTTATACACTTTTTGTGGTGGTGATGCGGTGGCACAGCCGCCTCGACTACAGTTACCAGCACTACAAGTTACTGCGCCAGCTAAACCAGGAAGAGGTGGAGCGGCTGCAAGGCCAGCTCGACAAGTTTGATGGCGGCACCCAGTTCATAAACGATCAGCACCCTTATACCTCCGACCTCGATATTTTCGGGCGCAATTCGCTCTTTCAACTTATTAACCGCTCAGTGTCAGGTATCGGAAAAGCAAAGTTGGCATCCTGGATGCAAGGTGCAGCTCCTGTAGCCGAAGTTGCCAGGCGACAGGCAGCTGTAGGAGCATTGGCCCAACCTACGCAGCTTAACTGGCTGCAGGACTTCGTGGCTAAGTCGCGGCACTACAAGCACACAGAGGCAGCGGCAGGCCATTTTATAGACTGGTTGCGGAAAAGCAATTTCTACAAGCAGCACCCTGCCCTAAAGCTGCTTCTTTTTGTGCTGCCGGTGCTTACGCTGGGAGCCATTGTGGCCTGGTTTATGGGTTACTCCGGTTACATAGCAGTTGGTTTTCTGGCTGTGCAATACCTGGTGAGCTACAAGTATACGGCTGCGCGCGATGAGTACTATGAGAAGAGCATTGGTATGTACGAGGCCATCCGCAGTTACAAAGACCAGTTGCAGCACATAGAGCCCGAGAAGTTTAATGATCCTTTTCTGGAGGAACTGAGAAGTCAGCTCTTTCACGACGGGGCCATGGTATCGGGCTGTATCAGCAAGTTGTCTACTATTATCGATTATTTTTCGTGGCGGCTGAGTACACTGATGAGCTTTTTCCTGAATACCATCCTCATGTGGGATTTCTTCTGGATGTACAGGCTGGAAAGCTGGAAGCAGCACCGTCTGGATCAGGTGGAGCATTCTTTCGAAGTACTGGCTACATTTGAGGCGCTGGCAAGCATTGCGTCGTTTCAGTATGCTAACCCACATTATGCAGTGCCAGAGTTGAGCAGCGTACCATTTAAATTTAAGGCAGAACAGCTGGCGCACCCGCTCATATTCTCGGTACAACGGGTTGCCAACGATTTTGAGATGCAGGGTGCCGGTAAAACCATGGTGGTAACGGGCTCCAACATGTCTGGCAAAACTACTTTTTTAAGAACGGTAGGTATCAACATAGTACTGGCGCTGATGGGAGCACCTGCCTGTGCCGATAAACTGAAAGTGGCTCCCGTGCAGGTGTATACCGCCATGCGCACCGCCGATAACCTGGCCGAAAACACCTCTTCTTTTTATGCCGAGCTAAAGCGCTTACGTATACTCCTCAACATGACGGAACAGGAGCAGGAGCCTGTTTTTTACCTATTGGATGAAATATTGAAAGGCACCAATTCCCGCGACCGCCATGCCGGCGCCATGGCCCTGATACGGCAGTTGCACCAGCGCAATACCTCCGGCCTCATCTCCACACACGACCTGGAACTGGGGGCAATGGAGCAGGAACTGAAAGGCAGCGTCGAAAATTACAGCTTTAACAGCACCATAGAAGGCGACAAAATTATTTTTGATTATACCCTGCAAAAGGGCATCTGCCGCAGTTTTAATGCAAGCAAGCTCATGCAACTGATGGGTATCGCCATTGAAGAAGAAGCCGTATAGCCAATAGCTGAAATAGAAGTTCTTTATTTTTATGCAGATTAATTCAACTTTCAATTACTATACTACCACATTAGCACATTAAAAAATGAGAGCAGTAGCAGACATACCTCACCCTAGCCTGAAAATAACGTTGCTGTCGTGGAACAGCAAGTATTTAATTAAGTTTGAAAAAGGCGATTTTGAACAGACTTACAAAGTCAGAGAAATGGATGTGGACGGAGATGAGGGAGCGAAAGCCCTGATAGATGATGACTTTATCGAAGCTGTGGAGAACAGGTTTTTAGCCATGCGCGATGCCTTTGTATCTACTATGCGCAGGCATAACTAAGTAGATTTTTTCTGCCATACATGCTTCTCGACTCGTTTTTTTCATCATTCGAAAGATAAATGCCTATGGAAATAAAGGGAAAGTATATCAATCCGTTTACAGACTTTGGATTTAAAAAGCTTTTCGGTTCTGAATTTAATAAAGAACTGCTGATCGACTTTCTGAACCAGGTGCTAGGTGATCGGGAGCAGGTCCAGGATCTGACATACCTGAACCCGGAGCAGCTTGGTAATTTACCAGAAGATCGTAAAGCTATTTATGATCTTTATTGCGAAAATGAACGAGGAGAGAAGTTTATAATTGAACTGCAACATGTACGGCAGGAGTTTTTTAAAGACAGGAGCATCTTCTATGCTACTTTTCCGGTGCAGAGCCAGGCACCAAAGGGCAAGGCTTGGGATTATCGCCTGAAAGCAGTTTATACAATTGGTATCCTGAACTTCAGTTTTCATGATTTAAGCGAGCAAGATCGTTTTGTGCGGGAGGTGCAGTTACTCGATACCAAAACAGGTGAAGTATTTTACGATAAGTTAACGTTTATTTACCTGGAGGTGCCTCGGTTCAAAAAGCAGGAGGAAGAACTGGAAACACATTTTGATAAATGGATGTTTGTATTAAAGAACCTGCACAGGTTTCAGGAGCGCCCCCGCAAACTACAGGAGCGGGTGTTTACTAAGTTATTTGCAGAAGCAGAAATAGCAAAACTAAATGCAGAAGATATGAGAACGTATCAGGAAAGCTTGAAAGTATACAGAGATAATCAGAACACATTCGATTATTCTATTAAAGAAGCTAAGCGAAAAGGTAGAGAGGAAGGTAGAGAAGAAGGCTGGAACGAGGGCCACCATGCTGCTCAACTGGAGATTGCAAAACAGTTAAAGGCCAGAGGAATAGCTCTTGTTGTAATTGCCGAAGCCACTGGCTTGCCGGAGGAAGAACTGGAGAAGCTTTAAAATAAGAAAGGCCCGCTTTCGGCGGGCCTTTCTGTAAAAGTAGTTTTTAGAAAATTAACCGATTGCTACACGCTTAAAGTCAGTAACTTTTAAGCCTTTGCTGGTTTTCTCCAGTAACTGGGAAATGCTAAGCGAAGAATCTTTCACGAACTCCTGGTTTAACAGGGTGTTTTCCTTGTAGAACTTGTTCAGCTTGCCTTGTGCAATTTTCTCCAGCATAGCCTCTGGCTTGCCTTCAGCACGTGCCTGCTCTTTACCAATCTCGATTTCACGCTCAATAGTAGCAGCATCAACACCATCTTTGTCAAGGGCAATTGGCTTCATGGCGGCAATCTGCATGGCAATGTCTTTACCAACTTCAGTTACATCTGTTCCGCTGGTGCTGTCAAGTGCTACCAGTACACCTAATTTACCGTTTGAGTGGTTGTAGGCAACAACTTTCTCAGCAGATACAGACTCGTAAGCTACTACATCAATTTTCTCACCGATTTTACCCATCAGGTCAGTCAGGTGGTCTTGCAGCGAACGGCCATCAGCCTGAGGTGCAGCAAGCAGTTCTTCTTTGGTAGCAGCGTTAGTAGAAACAGCAGTTTCCAAAACTGTTTGTGCTAACGTCTGGAAGTCGGCTACTTTAGAAACAGGCTCAGTTTCGCAGGCAACAGCTACTACTTTACCAGTAGAACCATCTTCGCTTACTTGCGTCAGAACGATACCTTCAGAGGTCGCGTTGTCGGCACGCTTGCTGGCTATTTTCTGGCCTTGTTTTCTTAAAATATCTTTAGCCGCTTCAAAGTCGCCGTTTGCTTCAGTAAGCGCTTTTTTGCAATCCATCATACCGGCTCCGGTTTCCTGGCGGAGTCTGTTTACGTCTTGTGCTGTAATAGCCATTTTTTTATAATTAGAAATTAAAAATTATAAATTAGAAATTCTGTTAATGGGGGAGCAGAAGAGGAGATTATATAAATATTGATTCTGAAAAAGTCTGGTATCTAAAATCTAGCATTTATAATCTTCTAAATCCCCTAAAACAAACTGAACATTGAAGCAGCTCGCTCAATGTTCAGTTTGTTGTAATGGTGCAATAGGAGCGATTGACTATTGTTCGTCAGCTTCCTGCTTGGCTTTAATGCCTTCTTCCTCAGAACGCTTGCGCTCAGTTTCTTCTTTGTCTACTTTCCGCTCAGATAAACCTTCTTCAATCGCCTTACCCATGATAGACACGATAAGAGAGATTGATTTAGAAGCATCGTCGTTTGCAGGAATAGGGAAATCTACCAGCTCAGGGTTTGAGTTTGTATCGCAAACTGCAAAAACTGGCAGGTTCAGCTTCTGTGCTTCTTTTACGGCGATGTGCTCACGCTTCACGTCTACCACAAAAAGGGCGGCAGGCAGTCTGGAAAGGTCATTGATGCCACCTAATACACGGTCGAGCTTCTCACGCTCACGAGACAGCATCAGCTTCTCACGTTTCGCCAGGGCAGCAGACTGAATTGGGTCCTTCATCATTTTGTCGATAGTCGACATTTTCTTCAAAGACTTACGCACCGTAGCGAAGTTGGTAAGCATACCACCTAACCAACGCTCCGTAACGTAAGGCATTTTCAGCCTTTTTGCTTCGTCTGATACGATTTCCTGTGCCTGCTTTTTAGTAGCCACAAACATAATCTTACGGCCAGACTTGGCGATGTTCTTGATCGCATTCGTAGCTTCTTCCAGAGAGGCTAACGTTTTGTTCAAGTCAATAATGTGGATTCCGTTCTTCTCCATGAAGATGTACGGAGCCATTTTCGGATCCCACTTGCGGGTAAGGTGGCCAAAGTGAACACCTGCCTCAAGTAATTCTTTATAATTAGTACTTGCCATCTTGTTGATACACCTTTAATATTAACGTTTACTGAACTGGAACGAACGACGCGCTTTGCGCTTACCGAACTTCTTACGCTCTACCATGCGAGGATCTCTGGTGATAAATCCTTCTTTACGGAGAGCTGATTTAGTCTCGGCGTTTTCTACTACCAGTGCTTTCGATATAGCAAGTCTGAGTGCTTCAGCCTGGCCGCTTACACCACCACCTTTTAGATTGGCTTTTACATCGTATTTGCCAATTGAATCTAAGGTTTGAAACGGCTGATTCACAATAGTCTGTAATACTTCGTTAGGGAAGTACTGCTTGATATCTTTACCGTTAATAGTGATATTCCCTTGCCCAGGCGTCAGGTATATGCGCGCCACCGAGGTTTTTCTTCTACCAGATGTATTGATAACTTCCATTAATATTAGATGTTGAAGGTTAATTCTTTAGGCTGCTGAGCTGCAAATGGATGCTCGCTTCCTGCAAAAACATGAAGATTTCTGAATAGCTCACTGCCTAATCTGTTTTTGGGTAACATGCCTCTAACAGCACGCTCTACCAAAAGAGTAGAAGATTTAGCCTTAAGCTCACGGGGCGAAGTTCTCCGCTGACCGCCTGGGTAACCAGTGTGTGTCAGGTAATACTTCTGATCCCATTTGCGACCTGAGAAACGAACCGCATCAGAGTTGATAACGATTACGTTGTCACCGCAGTCAACGTGAGGAGTGTAAGAGGGTTTGTGTTTCCCCTTCAGGATCTTGGCAATTTCAGATGCCACACGACCCAAGTTTCCTTGCCCTGCGTCTACAATCACCCAGCCTTTGTTGGCTGTTTTCTTGTTAACGTACTGGGTTTTATAACTTAAATGATCCATTAATAGTGGTTGTAAGCGATTTATTGAAAATTATTATTTTATTCTTCGGTTCCTGAAAAATGGTCACAAAGATACAAGTAGTTTTTTTGATATGCAACAGTACTCCTGAAATATACTGTGTAACAGGCAAATACTGCCTGAACCCTTGGCAAAATTCGAGTGGAAATCCTTTTGGAGGCTGTTTTTATTTGAATAATCTGGTTGTTGATTGGTAGTTGTTAAAAATTAAATTGAGGCTATAGGCACTGATATGTTGAAGGAGTAATTGGGAGAATGGAGCTGTTTAGGGACATTGTTATTTCCCATAGATAGTTACAGCCAAGCAGGGCCTTAGTAACTGCCACCAACCGGCCGGTTGTTCAGGTTCGCTTTAGAGTAGAACTTCGGCAGGCTGGTAGGGGCTGAGGAGGCTGCTGTGGTATCGGTGAGTGCCTGCATAAAAGCAATCAGGTCTTGCTTTTCCGGCTCTGTTAAATGAAGCGGATCGCCGGGCAGGGTTTGGTTCGGCACCTCAAGCCCAAGCCCTATGCCACCACCTAAATCGTAAAACTCCACTACTTCTTCTAAGGTAGCAAAAGCACCATTGTGCATATAAGGCGCTGTGAGTGCAGCATTCCGGATGGTAGGTGTTTTAAAGGAGTATTTCCAGGCATCTGCGGGTATTATGCCAGCTTTACCTATGTCACTGTCCAGGCTTGGATGTGCAAAGTCGGCGGTGGCAGGTACTCCAAGCACTTCTGTTTCGCTTTCTGTAAACCGGGGCGGTACGGTGCCATTAAACACGGGTGCAAAATGGCAGGTGCCACAGGCGGCTTTGCCCATAAACAGGTTAAAGCCCCGTTTGGCAGAAGCCGAAAGCTGCTCTGTTTCATGGCGCATGTACTGGTCAAATGGCGCGTTGAGTGACACCAGGCTTTGCACATAGGCGGCAATGGCGCGGTTAATGGTGGTTACGGTAAGCGGGTTGCCAGACTGTTCAGAAAAGGCCTGCTTAAACAATTGCTTGTATGCCGGGCTTTGCTGAAGCTTTTTCTCTACTTCTTTGTAATCGCCATGTAGTTCTTCGGCGTTAGCCACCACATCGGGCACCTGGTCCTGCAAAAACTGGGCGCGGCCATCCCAAAAATAAGCTGTGCTGAAAACAGAGTTGAGCAGGGTAGGTGAGTTGCGCTTCACATTCCCTTTAAAATCGAAGGCTACACTACGGGCAAGGCCATCGGCAAATCCTTTCTGAGGAGAGTGACAGCTGGCGCACGAACGCTGGTTATTTGCCGAAAGCACCGGGTCGAAGAAGAGCAGTTTGCCTAGCGCTGCCAGTTCCGGCTTCTGCTCTCCCTGGTCCTGCTTGGCATAATAACCAGCCTGCAAAAAATCCTGGCTAAAGAGGCTGGTGGCGAGGTCGTTTACAGGTTTAGTTGTAGAAGCTTGCTGCCGTAACAGCTCTTGCTGAAAGCCTGTGAGTGCGGCATAGGCAGGATCGGCTAGTTCTCTTATAAAATATAACCGATCGAAGGACTCGAATTGGGGGTGTTGCTGCAGGTAAGCGATGGCCTG
The DNA here is from genome assembly GCF_008017455.1 of Pontibacter qinzhouensis. Classification (GTDB taxonomy): domain Bacteria; phylum Bacteroidota; class Bacteroidia; order Cytophagales; family Hymenobacteraceae; genus Pontibacter; species Pontibacter qinzhouensis. The sequence goes on from NZ_VRTY01000010.1 coordinate 84,831, forward strand.
TTTTAGTTTGTCGGAGGCGGTGCGGCTATGTGCTCTGGCAGCTCCTGTAGTAGCTTGCTCGTAGCCCTGCACCACCGCCAGCACAGGTTGCAGCGCTGTGGCAGTGTTTTCAAGCGCCTTGTCAGCGGCCGGTTCATCAAACCCAGTAATGCCCATAGCCATGGCTCGTGCCAGCTCCTCCTTCAGGCTTTCCAGTACCTGTTTATCGGTTAGCGATAGCTTGGGCAGGCTAGTCGAAAACAGCAGAATATTTTCTTCAAGGGTAAAGGCCAGCACTAAGGCTTCTTCTACTGTTTCTTCTGTAAGGTCTCCTGCAAAAATTAATTCTTCCAGTACCTGTAAGCCTTCTGGCGGAAAAGTTCTGAAAACAGGCTCGGCAAACTGCAATGTCTGGTAATGCTGCTGTTCTACCACCACCCGGGGGAGCGGCGCACCATTCAGGTTTTTGGCAAGGTGTGGATCCAGGTACTCCAGCAAGTACTCTACTTTTTTATAGGCGGTTTCGGTTTCGGCAAAGGCTGCCTGTACAGCAAGTATAGAAGCCTGGCTTTTCTCCAGAAGTTGCAGTGTGGCGGTGAGTTGCTTTGCCTGCTGCTGCAACTGGGTTACATCTGCAATAACCGTTTGTTTTACCGTGCCTGCTACTTTACTGTATGGCGATGGTTGAGTGGTGAAAGAGCTGATAGCAACGCAAAAGAAAATGCCAACGCTTAAGAGTAAAAGAGAAGACTTCAGGTTGGTTCTTTTCGTAAGTCTTTTGTTCATTGGAGCCAGGCTGAAAGTAAATGAAATAGCAAATAAAACAGCTACTTGTTAACTGAATATGATGCCTGGGTTATGATGGTGTTACGACTGGTATCAGACGTATATTCAAATGCCTGGTGCCGTTCTGGCAAACAAGGCAAGAAAAGCTATTTATGTTACTAGGGTATTATGACAGGGTTAATTAATCTTTGTTTGCACAAAATTAATGTGGTGCAAAGCTAATTAACAATAAGATAAGGTGGTGCTAACCTGAAGGTAATGCATCCGTGGTTGTTTTGGGAAATCAAAATAGTATGATAAACTAATACAGCTATGAACAAATTTTACAAAGGCTTACTGTTGGCTACTCTTGCTTCGGCAGGAACATTTGGCAGCCAGTATGAGGCACTGGCTCAGGTACAGTCCTACACCTATTCGGCGCGCATTGCTGCAAGCTCCGACGATGCAGAAGAGGCAGCATCAGGAAAAATGTACCTGAATAGCTCCGATATTGAGCTGGTGTACGACGACCACGAAAATGCTGGCAACCAGACGGTCGGTTTCCGTTATCAGGGTGTTGGCATTCCGGCTAATGCCGTTATTACAAAAGCCTATTTACAGTTTGCCGTCGATGAGCTAAATTCTGCTGCTGCCAACCTACTCATAAAAGGACAAGCTGCCGATAACGCTGCCGATTTTACAACTGCTACGCACAACATTTCATCGCGGGCATTAACAACTGCCGGTGTTAACTGGGCACCTGCTCCCTGGACAACCCTGAACCAGGCTGGTGCGGCACAGGCAACACCAGAGCTTAAAACTATTGTGCAGGAAATTGTGAGCAGACCAGGCTGGCAGTTCGGCAATGCGCTATCGCTGATTATTACAGGCACCGGCCGCCGTAATGCACATGCTTTTGATGGTTCTGCTGGCATGGCTCCACAACTGGTTATTGAGTTTCAGTCTGATAAAATGCCAGAGCCGGTTACCAATGTTACCTGCGACCCTGCTTCATCCAGCACCATTGGTTGCTTTACTTCTGTAAAACCGGTAGGCCAAACTCAATTAATGACCATCCCGACCGAGACACACACGTTTCAGTTGATCGCCAAAACAGGCCAGACGCAATACACCTCTGGCGGCACCGGCACTATACCAGGCAACAACGATTTTACAGCCTTTGTAGGTAAAAACGGGAGCAGCAAAGAAGGCTACCTCTCTATAAACCACGAAAACTCTCCGGGCGGCGTATCTATGCTCGATCTGAGCCTGAATGAGAAGACCATGCTGTGGGAGGTGAACGAAGTAAAGAAAGTAGATTTCTCGCCGGTGGTGCAAACAGTTCGGAACTGCTCCGGCGGCATTACACCATGGGGCACAGTTATTACCTCAGAAGAAACCACTAACTCTGGCGATGCCAACGGAGATGGTTATCAGGATGTGGGCTGGCAGGTAGAAATTGACCCTGCAACAGGAAAAATTGTTGACTACGATGGCGATGGCAAACCAGACAAGCTTTGGGCGCTGGGCCGTATGAACCACGAAAATGCTGCCATTGGTGCTGATGGTGTAACGGTGTATCAGGCAGAAGACGGCGGTAGCAGCAGTGTGTATAAATTTATTGCGAACACAAAAGGAAACTTATCGGAAGGTACGCTATATGTGCTTAAGCGCGATAACTCTACTGCTACAACCGGTACCTGGGTAGTTGTGCCCAACACCACCAAGGCAGAGCGCAACAACACGGGTAGCCTGGCTGCCTCGGTAGGCGGCACCAACTGGAGTAACCCCGAAGACATAGAGTTTGGCCCGGATGGCAAGATGTACTTTACAGCCAAAGGAACCGGTATTATCTGGCGCTTTAAAGACAACGGAACGTCTGTGTCTGAAATTGAAGCCTGGGTAACACCTAAAATGTACCCGGTAACTCACAAAGCTGGTGTGCAGAACGAAAACTGGGGTACCGGTATCGATAACCTGACTTTTGATGGTGAAGGAAACCTGTGGGCGCTGCAGGATGGCGGCCGTAACAACCTTTGGGTAGTGTACCCTGACCACACGCCTGAGAAGCCAAGCCTGAAACTGTTCATGACGACGCCATCTGGCTCAGAATCTACTGGTCTTACCTTTTCTCCTGATTTCAGGTATGGCTTTATTTCGTTGCAGCACCCGAGCAGTGGCAACACCGCTACTTATACAGATGCTGCCGGAAACCCGGTACAGTTTAACCGCGACGTAACGCTGGTGTTTGCCCGCAAAGAGTTTTTAGGAGCCGAAGCTGTGGTGCCAACTTTTGAGCTAGGCCAGGACCTGACACTTTGCGAAGGCGACTCTGCTATGCTCACGGCTTACGAAGGAACCGATGCCGTTGTGAAATGGACAGGTGCTGCCCTGGCAGAAGAGGTAGAAGGTGCTGCTTTAACTGTTAAAGCGCCTGGTATGTACTATGCCACCGCCTACGGCAACAACGGCCGCACCTACACCGATAGTCTGGAAGTTTCTGTAGAGAAACTGGCAGTAGACCTGGGTTACAGAATTCCGCTTTGCAACAAATGCACCGTAACCCTCGATGCTGGAGCCGATTACAGCAGCTACCTGTGGAGCAATGGCGCTACTACCCAGACACTCACTGTAAATACACCTGGAACTTACTCGGTAGAGGTAACCAGCGCGAATGGTTGCAAAGCTACAGGCTCGGTGGAGGTTATCAAGAAAAACGGTAATGGCAACGATCTGGTGCCAGTTAAGCTGATACAAGTGTACCCAAGCCCGTTCGTAGAAAGCACTACAATCAAAATCAGCATGCCAGAGCAGGCGGCTGTGGTGCTGGAAGTACACGATATGAAAGGCAAGATAGTGCAGACGCTGTTTAAAGGTACCATGAAGGTGGGTGATCATAACTTCGAGTTCAAACCTGCCACTCCATCCGGAAACGGTATCTACCTGGTGCGTTTCCAGGTGAACAACCAGAAATCGACAACTAAAATAGTACAGTCTGAAAAGTAAACCTCTCCTGATGGTTTAGAGCCGAAGGCTACGGAATTTTCCCCGTAGCCTTCTTTCAGTTAAAAAAAGTTCAGGCCAATGCGTTATAAACACCTTATGAAAACAATTTTAAAAGCAGCCATACTGGCTTTAGGAGTAGCCTTATGGCAGGCCGTGCCGGTGCAGGCGCAAACCAGGCTGCTGCCTCAGCCGGAGCTGGCTTCTGCAAAAGTCTATTTCGATGCGGAAGAAGCGCTCCAGGAAAAGCAGCAGGTGTATGTGCTCAACATCAGGCAGCAACAGTACTACAGCTTTACCCCCGACCTGTGCGAACTGGTGAACCTGCAGTTTATAAACGCCATGAAAAACAAGATAGCAGAGCTGTCGCCGGAGGTAGGCAGGCTGCAGCACCTGCAGGAGGTAAATTTCCGGGAGAATGAGCTGCGGGAGCTACCGGCATCTTTCTTCGAACTCAAAAACCTGAAAACAATTGATTTTGGTTTTAATCATTTCTCAGAACTGAGCGCAGGTTTTGGCAAGCTACGCAAGCTGCAGGTGCTGCAGCTTAACCAGAACAAGATCGGAACGGTAACAGCCGAAATAAAGCACATGCGCGCGCTCCAGATGCTCGACCTGAGCTATAACCACCTGGAGGCGCTTCCTTTGGAAATCGGGAAAGTCCGAAGTTTAAAGGAGCTGACACTGACACAGAACCAGTTAAGGCAACTGCCGGCCACTATTGGCCAACTGAAGACGGTACAAAGCCTGGTGCTCGACTTTAACCAACTGTCTGAACTGCCAAAGCAGATCGGCAAACTT
>NZ_VRTY01000100.1 GCF_008017455.1 Pontibacter qinzhouensis
CTTCGAATACGGCACGCAGGCGAGGCTCCTGCAGGTTCTTGAGCCGGAAAGCCAGCGGGTCCATGTTCACCAGCTGTGCCAGGTCATCCATCTGCGATTCCAGCACAAAAATATTTGCAGTAGAAGCAAGCCCACGGTAAGAGCCTTGTTTTAGCGGTGAGTCTACGGGGTGGTATTGTATCTGCTGGTTTGGTACGGTATAAGGTGTTTCTATACCAGCCGGACCGGAGTTGTAGTTATGGAACTCCCAGGCAGTAAGTGTTCCATCCGCTTTTACGCCACTGCTTACCTCTATTACGCCAGCCGGACGGAAATAGGCCCAAGTAAACTCTTCTTCACGTGTCCAGGTCAGTTTTACGGGTTTTTGGGCAGCTTTGGCAAGCCTTGCAGCTTCGTGGGCAGCCTCACCAGAATGTTTACCTCCGTAGGCCGAACCAGTATCGGGCATAATGACCCGTACATTTTCCTTATCTATACCGAAATCCTTCGCCAGATCGTCCTGCACACCAAATGGGCGTTGTGTACCAGTCCAGACGGTTAGTTTGCCGTTTTCCCAATGTGCCAGCGCAGCTCGTGGCTCCATTGGCGCATGGGCAATATAGTCGATGTTATAAGTTGATGTAAGCGTTTTGGCAGCGGCTGCCATTCCTTCTGCTATGCTTCCTTTTTCAGAGCTTCCTCTGCCACCAGATCGTGGTGTGGAGGCATTTTTCTTCAGGTAGTCAAAAATCTCGGCGCGCGATGGCTGCGGCTTTGTTTCCCAGGCAGGTTGTAGTGCGGCGATGGCTTTTGCGGCGGTGGCACGATCAGGGGCAGCAACACCCACAAAATTACCATCCTGCACAACTACCACACCCGGTATAGCCTTCGCGGCAGCAAGATCTACAGCCCCTAAAGTGGCTCCATAAGCGGGTGCACGCAAAATTTTACCTTGTAACATGCCAGGTATTTTCATATCCGACACATAGGTATGCTTACCTGTAATTATCTCGCGTCCGTTCACTTTAGGAACCGATGTGCCGGCAATTTTCCATTGTTCGGTTGGCGTTAAAGCAGCATCTTCAACCACTGCTTCCAATAGTTCTTTGCCTTTGGTCAGCTGTCCGAAACTCAGGCTGTTATTATTTTTTGTGTTGATGATTTTCCCATCTGCTATCCGCAGGGAGCTTTTGTCAGTTTTCCACTCCGCTGCTGCCAGGCCCAGTAGCATGGTACGGGCTGTAGCTGCTGCTTTACGGAGTTGAGGCCCCATGCTGGGCGTGCTACGGCTGCCAAAGGTACCGGCATCATAAGGCACCAGGTCTGTGTCGCCCATTACCATTTTAATAGAACTTACGGGCACACGCAGCTCCTCTGCCACCACCTGCGCCAGCGAAGTCCGGATGTTCTGGCCTACCTCTACTTTGCCTGTGTATACTGTTATAATATCGTCTTCACTGATGTGCAGCCACCCTCCTATTTGTTTGGAGGTAGCTTTCTGGGCAAGAGCGCTCGTCGGGGTATCTGAGAGTAGTGCGAAAGCATCCTGCAACACAAAACTCACGGCAATGCCACCACCCAATAACTTCAGAAAGTGTCGCCTGCTTTGTTTAAAACCGGCTTTTTGCTCTGTTTCCGGCTCCTGCTGCCCAAGTGAGGTTACTTTTTCTTCGTTCATGCTATTATTCTCCTTATGCCTTTGCTGCTTCCTGAATAGCCCTGACAATGCGTGGATAAGTGCCGCAACGACATATGTTACCGTTCATGGCTCCAATAATCTGCTCTTCGGTTGGGTTGGCATTGTGCTGCAGCAGCCCCACCGCCGACATGATCATGCCCGGTGCGCAATAGCCACACTGAAAAACATCTACCTTCAGAAAAGCCTCCTGTACCGGGTGCAGTTGCCCGTTCTTCTCCAGCCCCTCTATGGTGGTAATCTGCTTGTTCTGCACTCCTTTTACAGGTACCCGGCAAGAGCGCACCGCTACACCATCCAGTAGCACCGTGCAGGCCCCACACTGCCCTTCGCCACAACCGTACTTACTGCCAGTCAGGTCTAATTCATCGCGCAACACCTGCAGCAGGCTGGTATCAGACGCAGACCAGACAGTTCGTTTTACACCGTTTATGTGAAGCTCCATTATTTTCAGATTAGGGTGAATGTACTTAAACTTAAAAAAATCTACCCGTAATGGCAAGTTAAAGCAGCAGTTATATGCCAACTGAAGCGTGTACAGGTAGTTACCCGAAAGTTAGGTTGTGCTTGGTCAATTTCTGGGTGGGAAACCAATTATTCTAATGAAAATGGCCTTCCGGAGGCAAAAAAGATATTAGATGCTAGATTATAGATGGTAGACTTTTTATTAGTTAAGAGTTATGAGTTGAGAATTTTTCATTCATCCTTTCATTCCCTCAATCAAAATTTCTTCATCTTCACATTTTCAAATCTTCACATCTCCAAATCAACCATTTAGCCATTAAACAATTTAACAATCAGCAACTAACATCCAGCAATCAAATTATTTGAATGAAAATGGCCTTTAGCCAGCGCTTTTATTGCCAGCCTCCTCCCAAAGCCCGGTAAAGTTCTACACGGGAATTCAGCTGCATCTGCCGCAAAGCCACCAGGCTCAGTTCGCTGTCCAGGGCGCTTGCCTGCGCGGTAATTACTTCCAGGTATGAGGCATAAACACTCTTGAACAAAAGATTGGCATTTTTTACGCCGAGCTGCGATGTTTCCACCCGCCTCAGACCAATCTGGTATTCTTCATTCAGCTTTTCCAGTGTAATCAAGGCATTGGTTACTTCATTAACCGCATCCAGCACACGCTGCTGAAAGGCAATTTCGGCTCTGTCCCTATCCAGCTTCGCCACGTCATACCTCGTTTTTAAAGTTCTTCTCAGGAAAACGGGCTGTGTAAGCCCACCTATAATTCCTCCGAATAAAGCTCCCGGAAGATTTACCCAGTTTTGCGGAAGCATCGCGTTAACGCCACCAGCTGCGTCTATTGTTAGCGTCGGATACCGGTACGACTGTGCCACACCCACCTGCGCATTTACTGCTCGCAGTTCGAGCTCCGCCGCCCGAACATCGGGCCTATGGCTCACCATGGCGAGTGGAACACCTGCTGAAACAGAATCTTCTATAAGGTAATCGTTTAGTCTAGAATGGCGGGGAATAGGGCCAGGCATCCTGCCGGTCAGCAACCGCAACATGTTTTCCTGATTCGTGAAGCATTACCTTGCATTTGCCAACACTTAAAAAATTATTCTGACTTAGTTCTTTTAAGCGGCGTTTTACGACAGCAAGCCATTTCTGTTTCGTTATCCTTTTAGTATGCAGGTAATCACCAACTAAAACTTCTTAATGCACCTGCTTTATTCAGTTTTATAACCCTACACGTAGCACGATAAAACATTTCTACAATTAAAGTTTTAACATCAAATTACTTTTTACTATATACAAAATAGTGCCATTTATCACAACCATACATAAAAAGCGGATTAAAAAGGATTTATTCAAAATATCATATTTTGCTAATTGTGAAAACAAGGCATAGCTTGTGGATCAGATTTTACAAAGTGTAGAAATTATTCTACATGTTTGTTTTTGCAACTTGTAGATTAACGCATCTGATTCTTAGAGCTTTTTACGGTCGGGCTTAAAAACAGGAAAGCCGCCCAAACAGATGTTCAGCGGCTTATTTTTAACAATAAATCAAAGTCTAGATACTCGAATGGTTAAATGGTTAATTTGAAGAGGAAAAAATTTGAAGATTCGGATATTATTGATGATTGAATTATTGAAAAATCCTCAACTCATAACTTTTAACTCTTAACTAATAAAAAGTCTAATATCTATAATCTAGCATCTAATATCTTTTTTGCCTTCGGAAGGCCATTTTCATTAGAATAATTGACTACCTGTTCAGGACCTGCTCTTTCATCACATGAAGCCTGTTATTGTGCACTCCTTTTGCCAGTGCGGTCTACTATATGAAATAACTCCGGGCTAAATTCTTTTTCTTTCAGCCCCTGCTCGTCGTGCCATTTGCAGTTATAGCAGCCAGATTTGGTTTTGTAATCGATGGTCATGGTTGGCCCACCTGTCATTAACTGCACGGCATCGCCGGTTTTGTACTCGTAAATACTCATTTCTATGTGTTCAAACTATTTTGAGATAACCGTGTTTACAGCTAACTTATTTTCGCCCAGCACCATGCCAGATCGTTGTTCTGTATAGGCGTCTTTTCCTAATTTTTTAAGGAGACGGTAATGCGACTTAAGCGCCGAAAAAAAGGAAGGATTCTCCAGATAAGGCAGATCATGCTCTGCTGCTACTTTCTTCACAATACCCGAAATTGCCGGGTAGTGGATATGGCAGATCTTCGGAAACAAGTGGTGTTCAATCTGCCTGTTAAGGCCACCACAGAAAAAGCTGGCAATTTTGCTGTTCGGAGAAAAATTGGCCGTGGTCAGCATCTGGTGCACAGCCCAGGCTTCTTCCAGGTTGCCGTCGGGGTTAGGTTGCGGAAAGGCCGTGCCCTCCACCACATGCGCCAGCTGAAACACAAGCCCTAAAACCAGGCCTTCTACAAAGTGCATCCACAGAAAACCGATTACAAACTGCCACCAGGTAATATCGAGCACCAGCAGCGGCAGCACAATAAACAACCCGTAGTAAACCGCTTTAAAAAAGAACAGGTTAAAATATTCTTTTCTCGGATGATTAATGGTAGGGTGCTGGCCTATCTTTTTCTGAAAGAACTTTAAAAAATCTTTGCGGAGCACCCACGAGAGCGAAGCCAGACCATAGAGCAAAAACGCGTAATAATGCTGAAACCGCTGCACCTTATTTACTTTCTCCTCTTCCGAAATCCGGACCAGGCCAGGTGCAATTTCAATGTCTTCGTCGTGGCCCGGTATGTTCGTGTACGAGTGGTGCACCACGTTATGCGAAATGCTCCACACATAGGGGTTAGCACCTATAAAGTTAAACAGCAGGCTAAAGGCCTTGTTAACTTTTTTGTTGTTAGAGAAAGAGCCATGAATAGCATCGTGGCAAATGTTAAACCCGATAAAGGCACTAAAAGCCCCTAACAATGCGGCCATACCGGCCATAGCCCAAATGCCGAACTGGTTCGACATAAGCAGCAGGTAAAGCAGAACAAAACCTGCCAGAAAAAACATCGACTTAAACCACATGGCCTTGTTGGCATGCTTCGGAAGTTCGTTATCTTTAAAATATGATTCTACTCTAAGGCGTGCAGTGGCAAAAAAAGCAGATTGATTGGTGTTGGTAAATTTCAATTTTTGTGACATAGGTGTTAGTTAGGCGTAACAGCGTGTGCCATAACGCTATAGATGCAGGTAATTACTTTACAGAACTGAGCAAATCAGTTATTTACAGCTCAATTCTTATTTGTAAAGCCTTAATGAGGTTGAAGAAGTGAAGGAGGTCTGATGAAGACGGTTCAGAACTTACAAGAACAAGTTCCGGCCAGAAATTGCTTTAGACAAAGCTACACATTATTTAACTTATATACTTAACGGTAATTCAGCACAATAGATTTCATTCCTGCCATAAAAGTATAAAGTAGCTCCTGCACCCTGGCAACCCTTGGCATGTTTTAGTCCTTACAAGCTTCTGGAGGCTATTTTCATTAGAATAATTTATAGAACATGAAGCACTAGAACACGAGCTCATAATATTAATAAGTTTCTATATAATTTCTTTACTGTATAAAAAAAGTGATATTGCTATATTTCAGCTACTGTAGCACCGCCTTCTCCATCGCTGATTCAGAGAGTCAATATCTCGGTTGGGTGGTTTTAGGTCCGGCTTTAACAAGATAAGGTTGCTGTTGTAAGCAGAAATGCTGACTTTTATGGTTTTGGTAAATGAAGCAACTTCTCCTTACATATAGTTTCCTGCTTTTGCTGTTACTGGCTTCTGCCCTGTTGCCTGCCGTTGCGCAGCACGAAGGGTTTCTGTACGGCGAAGTGCTTTTAACGAACAATGAGCGACACAAAGGGCAAATACTCTGGAGTGCCGGCCAAACCATGTGGGTAGACCTGCTCACCGCCGAGAAAAAAGATAATCCTGTGCTCAAGTACCTCAACAACGAGCAGCTCGAAAAACTCAGCATAGAAGAAACGCAGAAGAAGATGGACTGGGGCTTTATGAACCTCTGGAAAAACCAGTACCCATCGCGCAAACATACCTTTCGGGCTAGGTTCGGCGACATTGCCAGCATTAGTGTTACCGGAGGCGAAGAGGCTGTAGTAGTGTTTAAGAATGGTGAGAAATTCAACATCTTTATAAACGATGATCCGGAGTACAAAAACCAACTTGGCAAGAATATCCGGCTTTACAACGCGAGTAAAGAGAAAGTGACCATTGCCTGGGATAAAATTGCGCAGATCAGGTTTGTAGCCACTCCCTCAGAATTACCCCATTTAACTACACTACCGCTTTACGGCACCATTTCTACCCGGAGCGGCTCCTCCTACACCGGCCTCCTGCAATGGGATAAAGACGAGGCGCTAACCACAAACTTTGTAGATGGAAAAGACGAAGAGAACCAGAAAATAAAAATCCGTTTCAGAGATGTGAAGTCGATACGGCCTAAAAACGAAGGGGCACTCTTAACCCTAACCTCTGGCAAAGAAGTGTTTATGCAGGGCACCAGCAACGTGAGCCGGAGCAACCAGGGCCTGGTGGTGCGGCACCCCGACTGGGGCCAGGTCATTATCAGGTGGCGGGATTTTAAGGAGGCAAGCTTTGCACCTTACCCCGAAAACGAGAATTTTGGCTATGATGCGTTTCAGAAACCTCGCTCCTTAAAAGGCAGCATTTTTACGACCGATAATAAAACCTGGCGCGGCACCTTTGTATTCGACCTCGACGAGCGCCTGGACCTGGAGACGCTCGATGGCTGGGACAAAGCCGGTGCCTTGCGCATGGTGCCTTTCCGGTTTGTGAAGCAAATAACCCCGATTAGCAGCAAACAGACGCAAGTGCTGCTCCGGAACGGCGAAAAACTGATTTTAGGCGATCGTAGCGATGTGAACGAAACAAACTGGGGACTGCTCGTGTACCCGCAACAGGGCGAATACAAATACATTCCGTGGAACATTGTAAACCGAATTGTTCTTTATTAAGGCTTCATGAAAAAATCATTTTCTGCCCTTACGCCTAAAAGCGGCTTTCAGACGGGAGTTGTGTGGGGAGCTGTGCTTGCCCTGGTGCTGCTGCTCGTGGTGGCTACGCTGGTGGAGGGGCTGGAGTATATGGCGGCCCTGCTCTGGATTGTGGTGGTGCTGGCGCTCCTTTGGGTGGGCAACCGCTTTCTACACACAAAACTCGACAAGGCCTACCCCTGGACACGGCAACCGCTCAGGCGATTTTTTGTGCAATTGCTTGGCAGCGTGTTGTACTCACTGGCTTGTATTAACGCTGCTTATTTTCTGCTGAAGACCCTCCTGCTGGGCATGGCCCCGGTGCTAGAGCAGGTGCTGGTGCTGAACCTTTACGGGCTGTTGTTTATTATTCCGGTGTTCTCGCTCAACTTTGGGCTGTACTTTATGGCCCGATGGAAAGAGGCTTTTATCCAGACCGAGAAACTGCGGGAAGAGAACCTGCGCACACAGTTCGAGTCGCTGAAAACACATATCGACCCTCATTTCCTGTTTAACAACCTGAACGTGCTCTCCTCGCTCATCGACAAAGATCCGCAGGACGCGCACCAGTTTCTGGATAAGTTCTCGGATGTATACCGTTATGTACTGCAGCACCGCGACGAGGAACTGGTGGAGCTGGAAACAGAGCTGAACTTTATACATGCCTACTCTTTTCTGTTCCAGCGGCGACTGAACAAGCAACTTAGCATATCGGTGCCTGCACCGCCTGCCGGCAAGTCGTATTACCTGCCTCCCCTGTCGGTGCAGATGCTCGTAGAAAATGCTATTAAACATAATAAAGCAACTGTAAAAAACCCCTTGGCCATAAACATTTACCTGGAGGAGCAGGATTGGCTGGTGGTGCGCAACACATACCAACCCAAGCACCGCGAACCTTCTACTATGCCAAAAATAGGTTTAGATAATATAAAGAAGAGGTTTGCATACTTTTCGGACAGGCCGGTAAGCGTGCAGCAGGACGAGCAGCATTTTACAGTGAAGCTTCCGTTGCTGCTCTGGGACGATCTGGAGAAATAGGCGCTATACCGAAAATTGTATTCTGATGCTCCGTGCTATCCTCTATTATTTAATCTGACTAAGTGCAGGAAAGTAAAATACATTGGGTATACCCTTGGCAACATGTTGATGAAATATCTTCTGGAGGCTCATTTTATTCAAATAATTTGTTAACTAACAAGCTAAGGTACAGGAGCAATGGTACAGAACAGAAAGCTTAACCCCTAGAATCTGAACAAAATGAACGTAGTGATACTTGAGGACGAGTCGTTGGCAGCAGAGAAGCTCGCTAAAATGCTGCTGACCTACGACAGCCAGATTACAGTAACAGCAACCTTAACATCTGTAGAGGAAGCTGTGGAGTGGCTGCAGGCAAACCCCAGCCCCGACCTGCTGCTGGTAGATATACACCTGGACGATGGCCTGAGCTTTGAGATATTTCAGCAGGTAAAGTTACACTGTCCTGTTATTTTTACTACGGCCTACGACCAGTATGCTATCAGAGCGTTTCAGGTGCATAGCATCGATTACCTGCTCAAGCCACTGCAGTACGATAAGCTCGCGCAAAGCCTCGACAAGCTGAAGGCCCTGCAAGCCTCTTTTCAGGAAACTACGCCACAGCTTAACCTCGAAGAAGTGGTAAAGCTGCTGAAAGCTGACCAAACCACGTACAAAACCAGGTTTTTAGTAAAGGCCGGCAACCGGATAAGAGCTGTAAAAACAACCGAAATAGCCTATATTTACGCAGATCAAAAGCTAAACCTGCTGGTAACCCACGACGGCCATAAATACCCCCTCGACTACTCCCTCGACGACCTGAACCTGATGCTCGACCCGCAGTTTTTCTTCCGCGTAAACCGGCAGCTCATTACCCACATCGACTCAGCTGTAGAAATTCACCCCTATTTTAAAGGCAGGTTAAAACTCGAACTACAGCCCCCCCTCGACATGGACGTAATTATCAGTAGCGAGCGCACACCCTTATTTAAAGCGTGGCTCGATAAGTAAAACTTTTCATAAAGCAGAAAGGGTTCTCAGGCTGGCTAAACCTGCCAGACCCTTGGCGAAAATCTGGCAAAATCTCTTCGGAAGGCTGTTTTCATTCGAATAATTGCTGTTACGCATAAATTTACTTCAGATGAAAAGTCCCTATTTGTCGCTCATCTGATAGGAGAAATCAGCTTACATGGCGCTGGTGCGAGTTTGTAGCTCGTATAGGCACTTTCTCAAAGAATTGGAATATCCTGCCATTCCCCATACCGGAATGCCTGTGGCATGAAAGTTCGAGCTACAGGCTCGCACTAGCTAAAAATGGTGGGTCTTCATTGTTCCATACAAAATCAGCTTTAATGGGAGATAAAATACGGACTGCTTAACAGCAGTGAATAATTTGAGTTACTCGCTGATCTGCTGGCTTACCACAGCATCAGCTATAGCCAGAAGGTCAGAAACCAGAACATGAGCTACAGGAAATAGAGCCTAACACCTACTGATCCGACAGAAGTTAATCTGCACCAAAATGTTCTTCACCTTCAGCAAGCATATCTCCCGGTTCAGACAGCATTATGCCATGTTGATACACGAACCCTTATATAGGAATGTTTAGATGCTTAACTTTAAGAAAGTGATTATCTTCTAGCATTTCCCATTCCTATGGCTGCCACATCTTTTGCCGAACGTTTCTCCGGGCTTGTTCCCATTCAACTAAAAGGCCTTCTCCTGTCTATACTTTTGCTAATAATAGCCTTAAATGCCGCTGCACAGGGAGTGGTGGTGCAGGGTACGGTGCAAAGTGGCCAGGATTCACTTTCGCTGCCGGGTGCCAGCGTATTGCTTTACAAAGTTACCGAAAGCGGTACAGCGCCTACTCCTACTGCCACAGCCACCGATATAGACGGTAACTTCCGGTTTGAGCAAGTAGCAGCCGGAGCCTATACCCTTAAAATTAACTACATCGGTTTCAAGCTGTTTAGCCGAGCAGTTAAAGTGGCGCAACAACCGGTAAACCTGGGCCCGCTGAAGCTCCTCGAGGAGTCTACGACTATGCGAGAGGTAGAAGTAATCGGGCGGGTGGCGCTGGGGGAACAGATGGGCGATACCACACAGTTTAATGCAGCAGCCTTTAAAACAAACCCCAATGCCAGTGCAGAGGACCTGGTGCAGAAAATGCCTGGTATATCTATTGAAGACGGCAAAATACAGGCACAGGGCGAAGATGTAATGGAAATACTCGTGGATGGCAAACGCTTTTTCGAAGGTGATGTGGAAGCCGCCCTGCGCAACCTGCCTGCCGAAATAATCCAGAACATCCAGATATTCGATAAGAAAAGCGACCAGGCCGAGTTCAGTGGCTTTGATG
The DNA here is from genome assembly GCF_008017455.1 of Pontibacter qinzhouensis. Taxonomy (GTDB): domain Bacteria; phylum Bacteroidota; class Bacteroidia; order Cytophagales; family Hymenobacteraceae; genus Pontibacter; species Pontibacter qinzhouensis. Next base: position 10,538 of record NZ_VRTY01000100.1, read on the forward strand.
ATGGCAACCGCGCCAAAACCATTAACATTGTAACGAAACCAGATCGCAGAAAAGGTTCTTTCGGGCAGGCATCGGCTGGTATAGGCACCGATAACCGGCACATGCTCGGGACCAGCGTTAATTTTTTTGATAACGACAGGCGCATAACCGTAACGGGTGTCAGGAACAACATCAACATGGCCGATTACTCGATCGGCGAAACTCCAGGAGGCGGCATGCGGGGCAGGAGCGGCGATGCCAACGGCCTTATTACCACCAGCAGGCTGGGAGTTAACTTTAGCGACGAATGGGCCGATAAAGTGGAGCTAAGCGGTAACTATACCATCAATCACAGGGAGGTGGACCAGGCACAGCTGCTGCGTCAGAATTTCATGATTGCCAGCGACTCGGGGCGCGTGTATACCGAGAACAGCAACAGCCAGAACGAGCAACTCAACCAGCGCTTCAGAATGCGGATGAAGTACCAGATGGACGAGAACAACGAGATTCTTTTTAAACCCAGATTTACCCTGAATAAAGGTAACGCTACATCTTACTTCCTGGGCAACACCTTTAACAACCAGGGCCCCATAAACCAAACCGAGAACAACGTCAATTCGGAGAGCAACAGTCTGAACCTGGAGAGCGACATACACTACCGGCATCGCTTTAAAAAACAGGGCCGCACCTTTGGCACCAGCCTCAACAACCAGTACAACTCCAGCAGAGGCGACAACTACCGAATTGCCGATAACATTTTTTATGCCGGTGAGCAGCAGCGGACAGAGCAGCTAAACCAGTTCCGCGACAACCGTGGCACTGGCTACTCCTGGGAGGCCAGCTTTTCGTTTACAGAACCTGTTGGCGACAGCGCCCGCATGCAGCTGGAATACCAGGTTAGCAACCGCTCCGACGACTCCGAAAGGCTAACCTACAACCTGGCCGAGATAACCGGCGACTATACGCTGCTGGACACCCTGTTCAGCAACTCGTTCAGGAGCGATTACCTGACGCAGGAGGTGGAGTTGGGCTACCAGTATAACACCAAAAAGCTCCGGTTTCAGGTAGAGACGGAGTATCAGCGGGCCGACTTGCAGAACGACCAGCGCTTTCCGGAGCCTTACAACATGGAGCGCACGTTCCATAGCGTGCTGCCGTCGGCGGAGCTGGATTACCGCTTCAGCAAAACAAAAAACATACGCATCGATTACCGCACCAACACCAGCGCCCCCGCCCTGAGCCAGTTGCAAAACGTAATAGACCAATCGAACCCCCTGCACCTGCGCATGGGCAACCCAAACCTGCGTCAGTCTTACCAGAACCGTATTTCGATGCGGTACAGTAACTTCGATGAGCAGACAAATAAAGTATTTTATATGGGCGTGCGAGGCTCTGTTACAAACAACATTATAACGAACAGCACCACGGTTGCCGAAGCTCCCATCAGGTTAAGCGAGGATGTTGTGCTGGAGCAGGGGTCACAGCTTACGCGGCCGGTAAACCTGCAGGAAGCCAACTGGGACCTGAGAACGTATTTCAACTATGGCTTTCCGGTGAACATTATTTCTTCTAAGTTGAGCTTTAACGGTGCAGTAGGCCACACGCGCAGGCCGGGCATGGTAAACGAAAATATCAACATCTCGAATGCCACCAATTTCAGGCTGGGGGTTTCGGTGAGCAGCAACATCAGCGAGGAAATAGATTTTAACATCTCCACACGCTCTAATTATAATTTGGTCTTGAACACGCTCCTGCCCGACCGCAACAACAACTACTTTAACCAAAGCACCAGCGCCCGCCTTAACTGGATTTTTCTGAAGGGGTTTGTGTACCGCACCGAGCTGAACCACCAGGCAAACGCCGGGCTGGCAGCAGGCTACGACAACAATTTTACCCTCTGGAACATGAGCATCAGCAAAAAACTTTTTGATCGTGAACAAGGCGAGATAAGCCTGAGCGTAAATGATGCCCTCAACCAAAACAACAACATCAGGCGCAATGTTACGGAGTTGTATGTAGAGGACGTACAGGCAAACATTCTGCAGCGCTACTTTATGCTCACCTTCACTTACAGCCTCCGCCATTTTGCCGGCAGGTAGTAGCTCCGCTTTCCTTGCTTTAAAAGCATAACATACTGGTATAAAATTTTAGACCTAATTATTCTAATAAATACCGCCTTCCAAAGAAAAAACTGCAATAATTATCCAAGGGTAAGGCAATCGGCCCTAAACAAAAAATGGCCTTCCGGCTGCTAAAAAGCTTACGGAAGGCCATTTTAATTACAATAATTTAAGTTGTGCAGTAGCTATGCGAACATAAACTATATAACCCGTATACAGGGCTTTTGGATCTCGCCCACAAGATCCCTTCTATATGACAGAAAGTATGGCAGTAAAAGTAGAGACAATTAACTATTTACTGCCGCACAACTTTGTTAGCCTAAATTGAAACAGAATCTGTTAACAGTTTAACAAGCCTTTACGCATCATCCTCTCTTTTAAAATACAGTTTAAACACCGTTCCTTTTCCTTCTTCGCTTTCTACTTCTATGCTACCGCCGGCATTATCGATCATTCGTTTTACGATGTAAAGGCCCATGCCGGTACCGTCTACATGCGAGTGGAATCGCTTGAATAAGGTGAACATTTTAGTAAGATTATCTTCACTGATTCCTAAACCGTTGTCTTTTACGGTTAGGAGCACGTGCCCATCCACATGTTCGGTTTTAAGGAATATTTCTGGTTTACGATCCGGTGAGCTGTACTTTACGGCGTTACTTACCAGGTTGTACAAAATACTGTACATGTTCTTCCTGGAGAAGTTTATTTTAGAGGCTTTTTCGATATCGATGTGTAGCCTGGCCTGTTCTTTATCGAGCAGGTCATTAACTGTCAGCTTTACGTTCGCGATCACCTCCACCAGGTCTACTATCTCTGCCTCCCCGTCTACGTCGCGCTGCACCTTGGCAATATCGGTGAGGTCTTTAATCACGTTTTTAAAGCGCGTGATCGAGTCTTTTATCATGTCGAAGAGTGGCTGCGTTGGCTCGCCCGGTAGTGGCCCTGCCTCCTCCATCTGCTCTTCCAGCAGCAACAGCAACCCTTCTATGTTGGCCACAGGTGCTTTCAGGTCATGCGATGCCGTGTACACAAAGGTATCGAGGTCATCGTTTACTTTCAGCAGGTGCTCGTTTGTGTCTTCGAGCTGCTCCTGCGTTGCCTTCAGGTCCGAGAGATCTATAAAGGAACCCAGCACCCGGTATGGCACCTGGTACTCGTTGTGCCGGATGTAAGCCCGGTTCGACACATAGGCATACGAGCCATCAGCGCGCGCAATACGGTACTCAGCGGCCCATTGATCTTTGCCATTGTTAATGGCACTGTTCAGGCCCTTCAGCATCTTGTCCTTGTCATCGGGATGCACCTTCTCGAGCCAGCCGTTAATGCCCTGTGCCATTTCTTTTACTTTGTAGCCCAGCACGGTCGCCAGGCTTTCGCTCCACCAGAGGTCGTTGGTAACCAGGTTCCAGTCCCAGACCACATCGTTTGTAGCCATAGATACCAGCCTGAAACGCTCTTCGCTGGCGGCAAGCTCCTGGGTACGCTCGGCAACACGCTTCTCCAGTTCGTTGTTTAGTTTAATCAGGTTTTCTTCGGCTTTCTTAAGCTCGTCGTAGGCCAGCAGAATTTTATCTTCGCTGTTCTTTTTGCCCGTTATGTCGGCCATGGTAACAGTAAGGCCATCGCCCATTTTCACGGCCGCAATCTCGTACCAGACCTTTTTGTTTTTAACCTCCAGCACCTGCTCGGTATGCAGCGGTTTGCCCGTTTCTACTACATGGCAGTATTTGCGGAACAAACCGCTTTTCTGCAGGAACGACAACTCGGTCAGCACACTCTGGTCCTGCAGCTGATGGATCGATTTGCCAACAAATTCTTCTGCCTGCTTGTTGAGGAGGTTCCAGGAGAAATCGACGATCTCCTTTTTATCGTTGCGCACCGACTCAAAGGCCATAATGCTGTTAAGGGAAGAGTTCAGTACCCCCTGTACCACATTAGTAAGCGATTTCAGCGCGGTTACGTCTACAAAACTCAGCACAACGCCATCTCTGGTGCCATCGTGTTTGAGGTACGGAATAATCCGCATCAGAAAGCATTTGCCTTCTATGGTATCCTGTTCCTGTTCTAACTCTGCCGAGGTATTGTTTACATGGGTAATATCATCCAGCAGGTTAGCGTTTTTCAGCTTGTGCGACAGGTGGTGAATAGGTCTGCCTACATCGCTGTCGATGATGTTGATGATTTGCTTGACAGTAGGCGTAAACTTCCGGATGATGAGTTGATGATCGATAAAAAGCTGCCCGATATTGGAGCTCCTGATATAATTATCGAGGTCTTCGTTTAGCTCCTGCAACTCCTTTATTTTAAGCTGATGCTCGGAGTTAACCGTGTGCAGTTCCTCGTTCAGCGATTGCATCTCCTCGTTAGAACTCTGCAGCTCTTCATTCGACGACATCAGTTCCTCGTTGCTCGACTGCAGTTCCTCGTTGGCTGTGCTCAGGTCCTGTACCGTAAGTTGCAGGTTTTCCTGAGCCTCTTTCAGCTCCAATTCCATAATAGAAAGCTGCTTGTACAGGTCCTTGTCAGAAATAGCTTCGAGTTCAATGGCTCTTTCTGCAACTTTGTGCTCCTGGGTTGTTTGCCCTACTTCCTGCAAAATAATCAGGATAAGGTTCGGGAGGTTTTTTTCTGCTTCTATTGGCTTAATCGTCACCCGAACCTGTCTGCTCCGCTTGCCGCTTTTAATGGTTACCTGGCGGGCTACAATTTGTTGATTCTGCTTAATAGCTTTGCGTATGCCCACGCTTAAGGTTACTGCCAGCTCTTCGGGCACCATTTTAAGCAAGTTAAAGTGCAGCCGCTTTCCGGGGAACTTCAAAAACTGGTTTATATCGCCTATACCGTGCAGCAGTTGGTAATTCTGGTCAATATAAAGGCCGGTTACTTTCAGGTCTTCCGAAACGACATCAATAAAGAGTTCGTTGTACTGGTTCATCTGGGTGTTCCTGACACCAGTTTGTGTACCAGTTGCATATGCCGGTGAGTAGCCGGAGTTGCCATAAGCCGGTTTAACAAGATTGCCCTCCTTTACCTTCTGGAAAAGCTTCCATTTACGGTTTTCTTCCGTAAAATAGGTCTGCATTTCTCCAATATGCTCGCTAGGCCCCAGCATGAGGTAACCGTTCAGGTTCAGGGCATACGGAAAAATAGAAAGCACCTTTTTCTGCAGGTTTGCCGATAAGTAAATCAGCATGTTGCGGCAGGTAATCAGGTCGATCTTGCTAAATGGCGGGTCTTTCTGCAGATCGTGCTGCGCAAACACCACCAGTTTCCTGATGTCTTCAGAAACTACAAATTTGTTTCCTTTCTTAATGAAAAAGCGCTGCAGCCGCTCCTGCGATACATCTTTTGCAATAGAAGCCGGGTAAACGCCTTTCGATGCCTGCGAAATGGCTTGTGCGTCGATATCGGAAGCAAAGATTTTCACGTGCGGATCACGCCCCATTCTGCCAAAGCACTCCCTGAAGAGCATGGCCAAAGAGTAAGCTTCCTCTCCGGTACTACAAGCGGTTACCCATACCTTTATCTGCTCCTCTTCTGTTTTGGAAGCTACTATATTGGGAATAACATCTTCTTCCAGAATATCGAAAGCTTCGGGATCGCGGAAAAAGCGGGTTACGTTTATAAAGAACTCCTGGCACAACTGCTTTATCTCGGCTGGGTTCTGATGCAGGTACGTCAGGTAATCATCCAGTTCCTTTATCTTCAGGCCATCCATGCGTTTCCTGATTCTGCGGAAAATAGTGGCTTGCTTGTACTCCTTGAAATCGGTTTGCGTGTGTGTGCAAATCAGATCCAGGATCTCCTGCAGCACCGCTTCATCTTTTTCTTCGGCGGTGCGCTCTACCAATGATTTTACTAGGGGCACCTTGCGAGTATATTCTATAATTTCTTCAGGTATATGCTCCGGCGACAGCACAAAATCGCCTAAGCCAGCATCTATGGCGCTGCGTGGCATGCCATCGAACCTTGCCGAACCAGGGTCCTGCACTACCACCATGCCACCTGCCGCTTTTATAGCCTTGGCTCCTTTGGTGCCATCGGTACCGGTGCCCGACAGTATTACACCAATGGCATAACGGCCTCGGTCTTTAGCCAGCGACTCGTAAAATACATCGATGGCGAAGTTAGGTTCTTTTGTCCGGGTTTTGTCTGCCAGGCGTAGCCGGCCGCCTTTTAGTGTGAGTTGCTTACCGCTGGGCAGCACATACACACAATTAGGCTTGGTACGCATATTGTCTTCTGCCTCCTGCACCTGCATTTGGGTGTGCTTAGAGAGCAACTCCGCCATCAGACTTTTGTGGTCTGGCGAAAGGTGCTGAATAATGACAAAAGAAAAACTTGAGTTGTTCGGAAAATGATCGAACAACATATGGATTGCTTCCAACCCACCAGCCGAGGCGCCAATGCCAACCAGGTAATGGTCGGCAGGCTGCGTATTTTCTATCTGCTGAGAAGCTTTAGTTTTCATATAATTTTAAAATACCACCATGCTCCATCCAGTATTCATCTATCTGGTTTTAGATTGCAGCACTACTTTATATCGGAAAAACAACCTGAAACAAGCCTTAAAACTTATCCCGTATAATTTTACCAAGAACTGCACTTCTCAGGGTTTCAGCTACTTCCAACTCTTCCTGAAGCCATGGCAGCGAAGTATACTTTACTGTCTCCTGATAAGTTGCAAAAGAGTTTCTCGGGTGATACGACTTACCATCCGGCTCCATCTGTATGGCATTATTCGGGTCGCCTCCCCATTTTATAGTTTGAAGCACCTCGGTGCGGAAGCCCAGGATGTATTCTCCCTGCTCGGCATTTATGGGTAATGCAATAAGCCCACTGGCTACATCCTTATACTCTTTGCTTTGCACATACTCTTTTGGCAGGCTGGAACTGGCAAACAACTTATCGGTTTTGTTGCGCCGGAGCCACGACACCAGCTCCTTTATTTCGTGCAGGTTAGGCACTTGGCCATTTGTCCAGAGTCCGCCATCGTATATAACTGCCGTGCCTGTCAGGTTCAGCAAGTGTGCAATGTTGGGTTCGCCCAGCATCAGGCCATCTGCAAAGTTAGTGTTTGTATACAGGTCTTCCAGCAACAAGGCATGCACGCGCTGCAATTCGGCTTTTGTCATTATGGTCCGTTCCCGCTCTTTGCCCGCCAACTGTGCCGCCACAATATCAGAAAGCAACTCCAGTGCCGACCGAACTTCATAAGTAGGATGCTTGGCCGTTTTATGATGACAGGAAATAAGTCCCCAGAGTTTATTGTTTATAATGAGAGGCAGCGACATGGAAGCCGTAATTCCCAGATTTGTTAAATACTCGATGTGCACTGTGGCCACGCTACGCAGGTTACAGTCTGATAAGTCGGTAAACCGGTTTGTAACCGGGTTGATGATAGGAATGAGCCTGACAGGTTTATACGATTTGTCCGGGATAAGCCTGTACGGGTTCCTGAAATAGAGCTCTCGGGCTTGCCTGGGTACATCAGATGCCGGGAAACGCAGGTCCATGTAGTCATCCATGTCTTTTTCTTTGGCCTGGGCAATCACCACGCCGTTCCACTTCGGATCGAACTGGTACACGAGCACCCTGTCAAACCCTGAGAGCTTCTTCATCTCGTCAGCGGCAATTTGTGCCATTTCGAGGCTGGTACCAGCCTGCTTTAAAAGGGAGGTAATATATTTAATGTGCTGGTAAAAACCTTTAAAAGAAGTATCGCCTGAAGTGGGCTCATTTTGCTCCAGCTCCATCAGGATGTAGTCTGCGCCGGTGTGCACCAAAGCTGTTAGTGGCGTTTGGTCCTGTTCTCCTAAAAAAGTAAAACTGAAAGGCAAACGTTCATAAGAGTGTTTAGACCCTACTTTAGACACAAGATCCTGGTACTGCTCTGCTGGCAGATACTGCGCAAGCGGCTGATCTAATAGCTTTTCTGCTGCCACTCCTGTAAACCTGGCTGTATTATCGCTCGCCTGAATAATGCGGTGGTCGGCTTTATCGAGCACCAGTAACATACCGTGCGGTTGTATCAGGTTGACTAGGTGCAACGGAATGCTGCCGCAAAAATCAGAGTCGTAATTTTTATCGATAGGTACTTGATTCATAAAAGTGTTTGATTAGACAAAACCCGCGAAACGGCCCATAAAAGCATAATAAAAGCCGCTTAAACAGCAGTTAAGGGAATTCAGGAAATAATTTAGCAGAAAAATGAAAGCAAATAGAAGTATCAGTGCCTAAAATTCCGGCACTTTACCGACCCTGCTAAAGATCGTACAAAAGAGGAAGGAAGAGGTATTACGTAATGGATGCTGCATCATGGGGTATTCTGAAGGAAATGATCTAAATTAGTAACGCTAACTGCTTGAACAAATTTCTGGCCTTAGTGTTTAGGGAAAAAAGAACATTGCCAGCATTTTCAAATATACATTATTTTAGGGTTTCAGAACAAATAAGGCCGCTATATCCGGTAAATAGTGGCAATGCAGCCTTATTGCTTGGCAGCGTTACGTATAATTACCTTATCAGGAGTTGGAATAGCCTGCATCTTATAGAGTCAGAATTTGAAATTGCACTACATCTACTGAGGGGCACAAGTCGCAGGACAAAAGATTATTTCTATCCTGTAAAAATGGTGGAAATTTAAGTTGTGATTTCGATAAGTGAAGCTGTAGCTAACTACAATTTCAAATTGTAACGCAACAGGGCACTTTGGTACAATTTACTAAACTTACACTTGTAATCTAACTGAGCAAAACAGCTTCTCTCGCTATAGATCTTTCGGTACTACCCTTGTGTAGGCAATGCCCTTAAATAACGTCTTTTTAGGTCTAATTTAAAGCTATATATAATGAATAGCTGTTCTCTTTGCGGCCTCATTTACTAACAAACATTAATTAACTTTTTTCATCATTTTATTTAACTTTATATTTTAAATCCGTATATTGCTATTATCATTTCTATTCTTACTCAAAAAGATGAAAGGAGGTCGCTATGGGAACAGTCAGACATATTCTTCAAAAGAAAGGCCATGCCATTCTTACCATAGCCCCTACTGCGACTGTATTTAGTGCGCTCGAAATGATGGTAGAGCAAAATGTGGGGGCGCTGCTGGTAATGGAAGAAGCTAAATTTGCAGGCATTTTTACCGAAAGGGATTATGCCCGCAAAGTTATCTTAAAAGGAAAAGCTTCTAAAGAAACCCTTATCGGCGAAATAATGAGTGAGCATCCGGCTGTTGTTTCTCCCGATAACACAGTAGAGGAATGCATGCACCTCATGACTCAAAAATTTATCCGGCACTTACCTGTCCTGGAAAATAATAAGCTTGTCGGCCTTATTTCGATAGGCGACGTTGTAAAATACCTGATTGAGGAACAAAAATTCATTATTGAGAACCTTGAACACTATATTACAAGCCATTAAGCTTACCCTTGGTTAGAGCAGTTGGTCGGGCACAGTTACAGCACGTACCACTGCAATTATCAGAAATGAAGCATCAACAGATGCAGTACTTACCTAACAAAGAAGCCCAAAACGTGCCTGGCCTGCCTCATTGTTGCGCCAGTATATAAGTCGGAGCCAGGGCATTTCCCTTCCTCCACGGCACCACCTATGGCAGCCTGTAGTTGAAGAAACTACTGCTGCTGTTTACTGCGCTTTTTAGAACCATCACTATTTTTGAAGTCATGCCGCAGGGAGGCGGCCTGTATGACGACAGAAGCTGAAACTACTACCGTGCTCTGGCCCCTGCTGGTTTATGGCGCTATTGTATTTAGTCTGGCTATTTTTATTCTGGGGCTTTCGCACCTATTGGGTGGCCGCCGGAACGACCGTGCCAAAGGCGAGCCTTACGAAGGTGGTATTGTAAGCGAAGGATCTGCCCGCCTACGGTTTTCATCGCAGTTCTACCTGATCGGTATGCTTTTCGTAATCTTCGATGTCGAGACGGTGTTTATTTTCTCCTGGGCCATTGCGTTCAGGGAGTTGGGCTGGTATGGCTATGTGGGTGTGCTCGTGTTTATTGGCGTGCTGGTGGTCGTGCTCGTGTACGAGTGGCGAAACGGCGCGCTAGACTTTGGCCCCGATGGCCAGAAAATTCTAAAAGCCTACAAGCGCATGACCCAAAACCCTGACCCGGTATAAGCCCGAAAACCTTCTGAAGGCCATTTTCATTCAAATAATTTACGTGTTAGTTGTTGTTCGTTAAATAACTATATAATTCACTTGTTGATGTATAAAGGATAGACCTAATATTTTCAATTGGTTAAATTAATAAATCTATAACTTATTTTTAATAAATCCGCTCCTACACATCTTTGGCAGGTGCCTGCACCCACTTTACCTGCCATAAACCCTTAGTAGCAGCTTATGGAGTATGGTTAACAATGTTTGGCTGATAATCTTATCTCCAGATTAGTTAGAGAATCTGAATTATTTAAATGAAAACGGCCTCCAAAAGGCTTTTTATCAAAATACGGTCAAGGGTCTACTACCCTACCTACCTGCCTGGCAGGTAGGTACCAGAAGATGTTTGCCAGATAAAGACGCCACGTTTGCATGTTCCTCATGCTCTTCTCCTGCAACAGCAAAGCCATCATCAGCCGCTGGTAACATACTGTACACGTCTGTATCGATACAATTTTACTTACTTAATAAATAACTTATGAAGTGGTGGTTAACGAAACCAGACGACCCGGCAGCAACTATAAAAGGAACCGGATCTTATGAAGAGTCGGTGAAGCAAAGCATTATGCTCACCACCGTACAGGACCTGGTGGCCTGGGGTCGGAAAAATTCTATGTGGCCTTTCCACTTTGGTTTATCCTGCTGCTTTGTAGAAATGGCTACCAGCATGACCCCTAAATACGATGTGGCAAGATTCGGTGCCGAAGTAATTCGTGGTACCCCCCGCGAGGCCGATGTTATGATCATTGCCGGCACTGTCTTCATCAAAATGGCCCCTATCATAAAACGGCTGCACGAGCAGATGATGGAGCCGAAATGGGTGATCTCGATGGGTTCCTGCGCCAACTCTGGCGGCATGTTCGATATCTATAGTGTGGTGCAGGGCGTGGATAAATTTCTGCCGGTAGATGTGTATGTACCCGGCTGCCCGCCCCGCCCCGATGCCTTTATGGAAGGGCTGCTTTTGCTTGCCGACTCGGTGGGCAAAGAACGAAGACCCCTCAGCTGGACCATTGGAGAGCAAGGCATCATCAGGCCGGAGAAGGTGGACGTGAAAATAAGAAGGCAGGAAGCCCGCTCTAAAATGACGGATTTCCGGTCGCCAGACGAGGTTTAAGTTAATTGTTGATTGATAATTGTTAGTTGTTTATTGAAGTAATACTCAGCCTAAACCCTTAGCTAAAACCGAGTAAAAAAGCTTTGGAAGGGCATTTTCATTTGAATAATTACCATCAGGTATCTGCCTCGGCAATCTACCTAAAGTGGCACAAAGTCATTCAGTTCTTAAAATTGAATTCGATGGAAAACAACAGTGGCGTATTTGAGCAATTGCAGGCACGGTTTGGTGAAATCACGTTCAAACCTCAGTCAACAAAGGATGAGATCCTCACCATCTGGATGCCGCTTGCGAACATAAAAGAGGTGCTCTCCTACCTGAAAAAAGACCTTTCCTTCCCGCTCCTTTTCGACCTGACCGCCATAGACGAACGAACCCGCAAAAGAGACAACGGTTATACGCCTTACGCCTTTACCATTATTTACCACCTGCTGTCGTTTGAGCGGAACGCCTTTATCCGGCTAAAGGTGGGGCTTAAGGAAGATTTCCCGACTGTTCCCAGCATCAGCAGCCTCTGGGCCAACGCCAACTGGTATGAGCGCGAAGTATACGACATGTTCGGCATCCGGTTCGAAGGGCACCCGCACCTGTCGCGCATCCTGATGCCACGCACCTGGGTCGGCCATCCTCTCCGCAAGGAGCACCCGGCCCGTGCCACCGAAATGGGACCTTTCCAGCTCTACGACGACAAGATGGACCTGGAGCAATCGGCACTACAGTTTAAACCCGAAGAATGGGGATTGCAACGGCAAAGTCAGGATACGGACTTTATGTTCCTGAACATCGGTCCGCAGCACCCAGGCACACATGGCGTACTGCGTATTATCCTGCAGCTCGATGGAGAGGACATTGTAGATGCCATTCCCGAAATTGGCTTCCACCACCGGGGAGCCGAAAAAATGGGCGAGCGCCAGTCGTGGCACACCTACATCCCCTACACCGACCGGGTAGATTACCTGGGCGGCGTCATGAACAACCTGGCCTACCTGCTGGCCGTGGAGAAACTGGCTGGCATACAGGTGCCCGACCGG
>NZ_VRTY01000101.1 GCF_008017455.1 Pontibacter qinzhouensis
TAAATCTGCCAACACAGCACAGGCACCACGTTCGGCTAATGCCTCACCCGCTGCCTGCACCAATCCGTTGGGCGTCAAATTAATGATGAATATCAAATAGCTAAAAATATGCAGTTTCTAAATTTGGAAACTATTACTATCTTTGCTCCGTTAAACAAGGATAAATTGTAATGCATTATTTTCAGACACAATTTTTAGAAGAAGCCGAAAAATTCATCGCTGGACTTGACTCTAAGACGATCAAGAAAATATTTTACAACATTGACCTTGCTGAACAAACAAATGACCCAAAGCTCTTTAAGAAGCTTCAGCAGGACATTTGGGAATTTCGAACAAAGTATGCAGGACTGCAAATAAGGCTTCTTGCTTTTTGGGACAAAACAGACGATAAAGAAACTTTAGTTTTTGCAACTCATGGGTTCATCAAGAAAGTGGACAAGGTTGCACCGAGCGAAATAGAAAGAGCTGTGAAAATTAGGAAAAGGTATTTTGAAAATAAACAGAAAAAGTAACCCTATGGCAAATCAAGAAATGAAAAGCTACTCACTTGCTGAGATGAAAGACAAATACATAGGCAAGCTTGGTACGCAAGAGAGAGATGAATATGAATATGAACTTCATATGGATGTGTTAGGCAAAATGATAAAAGCTGCACGGAAACAGCGGAATTTGACGCAGGAACAGTTGGGGCAGTTAGTTGGCGTACAGAAATCTCAAATATCTAAACTGGAAAGTAGCGCAAACAGCGCAACAATCGACACAGTTTTAAAAGTGTTTAAGGCACTTAAAGCTGAAATAAACTTCAATGTAAAACTTGAAGACAACTTTGTCAGGCTTGTCTAAAGAAAATCCGAACGCCCAACACTGCATATACAAAACCCTTGCTCCGCTGCGGGCTCTGTATATACTACACCGTTGGTGCCAATTAAGATGAAACGAACAATATTACTACTCGCATTTATATTCATCCATATAACTTCATTTGCTCAACTAGATTTGAGGCAAGTCGATTTGCTGAGAATTTCCTTAAATGATACGTCAAATCTTTTCATTGAAAAATATGAAATTGATTTAGCGAAAAAACAAATATTCTACATAACGCCTATTGCTAACTATTTGCATGTTAAAGGGGAAAAGCTCAGAACAAAGGTTATAACTTCAAAAGCGGAATGGCATAATTTAGAAAATGTGCTCTATAAAATAGATTTAGAAGAAATAGAAAAGTATATTCAAACTGACTCAACTAAGAATACATATTCTCTAGAAGTTTATAAAAATAAGGATGTTAAGAATTTTAGATTTTCTAAAGCTGATGTGCCAATAGAAATCAAGAATACTTTTGAAGAAATAAAAAATATAACTGGCACGAATCGTGTAGACGGCCCCGCCACGGTTAGGTAGCGGGGAGCGCCTCACACACCACTGTACAAGCGGGTCTCGCATACAGCGGTTCGTTAAGTTGTGGAGCTACTTTCAATGTAGTACTCGGGCAAAGATTCGTATCCCCTGCGGATAAGCCATCTCACCATTACCGTCGTTATCACCTTTTTCCTCTTCAGGTCCAGTTGTGCCTGAGGCAGGCAAGGGAATAAGACTAGCTCCTCAACCTTGGAAATAAAGGGCCGCTGATCTCTTACAAGCCCGGGAAAACTACGAACGTAGCCTTTAGCGGGACACTCAACGGTAGCTTTTAAAAGAGTAAAAAGACCAGAATTGAGCCAGACCAATGGGTAATACCGTATCAGAAGGGAACGTGTGTAAAACAAATAGCCTCTGTTTATGAACAAGAACTCCCGCCAAAGCAAAATGCAGCGTGTTGTACTATTACTGGCTTGTTTCCTGATTGCCGGGAACAGTTGCCAGGCGCAGGTTGAGGGAAGAGCAGCCTCTGTTTATACAACGAAACCTCCTGGTGCGGGTGGTACCGGCAAGGTATATATGGGCCGCGAAATTGCTCATGTAATCGGAACGGGCGGAAGTGCCTGGCTTGACAGGAGCAGCAGGCAGAAAGAAGAAAACTCACAGCGTGCCATCGATAGCATGAGTTTAGGTCCTGAGAGTGTGGTGGCCGATATTGGCGCAGGAACCGGCTACTATACATTTATGGTAGCCCAAAAAGTACCAGAAGGAAAAGTTTACGCCGTTGAGTTGCAGGATGCATTTGTTTCTGAACTTAAAAAACGAAGCCAGGAGCTTGGGTTAAAGCAGGTTGAAGTAGTAAAAGGAGGCGCAATGAGTTTAAATGTGCCGGATGCCTCACTCGATCTTGCCTTTATGGTAGATGTTTATCATGAGTTGGAGTACCCAGTGGAAATACTGCAGGCTATACACAAGGCCTTAAAACCAGGCGGTAAATTGCTCTTACTCGAGTACCGTGCCGAAGACCCGAAGGTAGCGATAAAGGAACTTCACAAAATGACTGCGAAGCAGGTACAAAAGGAGCTGGCGGCAAACGGTTTTACACTCTCCAGACGAGAAGATTTTCTCCCGATTCAGCATTTCCTGCTATTCAAAAAAAGCGATGAGTAAAGAGGCAAATATCTAGTAAACTGAAAGACATGACTACCCTCCTATCGGTTTGACCCTTGGCAATTTTCTGAGAATAAACCTTCTGGAGGCCTTTTTCTTTGGAAAAATTCGAAAGCTATAAACCAAACAGATACATTTTCCCGACCGAATTTCCTTTACTACAGACTGCAATAAAACTCATCAGAATTTATTACACCTTGTTATTCAATTTACAAAAATTCGTGTGTCGTGTATCGTGCTACATGTGCCGTATTTTTTAAGGTGATGTAATTTCTGACTCCAAAATTTGAAGATACAGGCTAATCGCAGAGTTCCTTCCAAATAAGTTATTACAAACCATCCTGTTTACAGGACTATGAATAGGAGAAACGAGTAAGTACGGATGCGCCGAACTACATTTTTACACACTGATCCGGCGCATTGCTTCAATACCAACTGCCTGCTACCCCTTACTTTCCTGTTCTGCCTCCTGCGTCAGCTTATGCAGGTTAGTTGTAATCGGCTGCTCTTTTATTAATTTGGCAAAGTATACTGTATTGCTGATTAAGAACCTCAGGTTTTTATTTGTGAACAAATGCTTGTCTCCCTCGGCATCGAGGTAGCTGGGTCCGGGACCGGCCTCACCTACCCAATATGCCATGGCATTAGGCGGAATGGTGCAACCGGAGTGGTTAAGCGAAAAGAGAACTTCGGCACATACTTTTTTGGCACCGTCTTCATTTCCGGTTACGAGCACACCGCCAATTTTATTGTACAAGGGGTATTGCCCTGTATTCTCATCCTGCTCCGATGTGCTGGCATCGATGCGCTCTATCACCATTTTACAGACAGAAGATTTATCGCCAAGCCAAATGGGTGAACCTAATATCAGAATATCCGATTGCTTTATTTCAGCTAAGATGGTTGGCCATTCATCTCCGTTACCCTCATCTGATGTTACGCCAAAAGCTACCTGATGATCAACTATCCTGATAACTTTGCTCTCTACGCCGAGTTCCTTAAAGAGAGAAACTGCCTTGCTTATAAGTGCCTCTGTGTTGGAGGTAACAGGTGATTTTTTGAGGGTACAGTTTAAGAATAATGCTTTCAAGTTCGTTTTCATAAGGTGGTTAAGTGCAGGATTAGTTTGGTGGCTCCTGGGTTATAAGTCAGACCTCCGGTTTAGTGGCCTTGCTCTAAAACTAGACGAGTCTTTAGCAGGAATGGTTTACCTTTTCGCTAAAGATGATGATGAGACAAAAGCCCTGAATTTTTCTAATGAAAACGGCCTCCGGAAGCTTTTTAATTTATAAATCGCCAAGGGTAAGCGGGCTTTTTAATAGGTATAAAGGTCAACCAAATTCTTCGGAAGTTGAAAGTAGACTTTTATTAACTTCTACCTCAAGAAAAAATATCATACCACTCTATGCTGCTCTCCTATAGGCAAAAATCAAAAAAAAGGAGTGCCAGATAGGCAGGCGCCATTTAAAAGGCATGTTATTTTTTCTTTGTTTTACCAACTGAAACAGCTGTTCCTTTTCCGGTTTGCTGTATTTATCGGTATCCACGGCTGTGTTACCGCGTATAAGCAGAGCATTGCTGTAAGTGGAGGTCTGCTACTACCTGCAGTCAGTAATTAAATCCGCTTCAACCAAAATTCACTCTTTAAACCAAATCGGCTTTTTATTACCTATGCCAAATCTGAAACGTTTACATGCCAGGCTATGGCCAAGCCTGCTCTCTTCCCCCCTGCTAGTTTTATTTGCCCTGCTACTACTGGTGGCACCAGCCGCACACGCTCAACTACTGCCAGAAACCAACGACACTACCCAAACCGCCATTCTGCCGCAATGGCCAGCCGACTCGCTGGGCAGGCGAACGCCACGCGGTACAGTTACCGGGTTTATAGAGGCAGTAGCCGCAGAAAATTACAACAGGGCCGCCCGATACCTGAGCCTCGATGAGCACAAGAAAGAGCACGAGGAGGCGGCCCAGCTGGCCCAGACGCTGCAACGCGTGCTCGACAAGCGCGGCAACATTATGCCCTACTCCTGGATCAGTAACCAACCAGAAGGGCACGACGACGACAACCTGGGGCCAAACCTCGACCGGGTAGGAACTGTGTCTGTTAACGGCGATTCGTTTGACCTGATGCTGGAGAAAACAGAAGGACCGACCGGCGAACCCATCTGGCTTTTTTCGTCCCAGACCGTGCAGCGCCTTCCTGTTGCCACACCAGATTCTATTGCTGTTCCGTTAACCGACCAACTTCTGCCTGGCATCCTCAAAACAAAAAAATGGAGCGGCGTACCGGTGGGGCACTGGCTCAGCATGATTGTTCTGGGCCTGATGGCCTACCTGCTGGCCTGGGGAATCATTTCCTTGCTCCTCCTGATTATCCGGGTATCGTGGAGTAAAAGCCGCGAAGAACCTACTGCCGGCATCCTCAAAGCCTTTGCCCTGCCTTTGCAGCTGTACCTGTCGGTGTGGTTGTTGGTGGCATCTAGCCAGGAGGTGGGCATTTCTATTATCGTGCGCCAACGCTTCAGCGAGATGAACGTGGTGGTAGGGCAAGTGGCCCTGTTGCTGCTGCTGTGGCGCCTTGTCGATTTTATCTCCAGGTTCTCTGAAAAACGCCTGACCAAACGCGGTAACGTTTCCGGAACATCTGCTGTACTTTTCCTGCGCCGGGGCATTAAAATAGCGCTGTTTGTTTTCGGTATAATTGCGATACTGGACACACTCGGGTTTGATGTTACAACAGGTTTGGCAGCACTCGGTATAGGTGGTATTGCGCTGGCACTGGGTGCACAGAAAACAGTAGAGAACTTTGTGGGCAGCGTAACCCTCATAGCAGACCAACCGGTGCGCGTTGGCGATTTCTGTAAGGTAGGCGATACGTTGGGCACCGTAGAACAGATAGGCATGCGCTCTACCCGCATCAGAACCCTCGCCCGAACCATTGTCACCATTCCGAACGGTGAGTTTTCTTCTCTCCGGATAGAAAACTACGCCCATCGCGACAGGTTCTGGTTTCATCCTACGCTTTCGCTGCGCTTCGAAACCACCCCAGACCAGATTCGGTACCTGCTGGTGGAGCTACGGTCTATTTTGTATGCGCACCCCAATGTGCACCCCGACCCGGCACGTATACGGTTTGTTAAAATAGCGCAAGCCTCTTTCGACCTCGAAATTTTCGCCTACGTTCATGCCCGCGATGTAAGCGAGTTTCTGGAGATTCAGGAAGACCTTTTTCTTCGGATGATGGATGTGGTAGTGGCTAGCGGCACTGGTTTTGCGGTTCCGGCACAGACACTTTATATGGCCAGAGACAAAGGCGTGTCGGAAGAAAAAGCTGCCGACGTAAATGAGAAGGTGCGGCAATGGCGCGAGGCCGGCGATATGCAACTTCCCAATTTCGACCCAGAGCAAATCAGCCGCTTACGAAACACCATTCCTTTTCCTCCGGAAGGCTCCAGCCAGCAGACAAAACCTCAATAACTGAACAGGAAGGTACCTCTTGCTACCCTTGGCCTTCTGAAGCCCAAAAAGCTTTAGAAGGCCATTTTCATTTACATAATTTGCGTGTTCTGCCAAATAGTATTTACACCAATCAGTTTCTGGTTTAACTCTTATCAGGCCTGGTTCTTTTTGGGGATGTCGCTGCAGGCACCCTCGTACCTGATAAAGATACTGATCCAGAGCGACCTGGAAATGCGGAAAATAACAGGCAACAGGCCAACCACCACCACTGCCACAGCACCTGCCATCATGGCCACACTCACTTCTTCCACGATTTGGTACAGCACCAGCAGGGTTATAAAAAATATGGCTACGTTAATCGCGAAGCTAACATACATGGCGCCGTAGTAATAACCCGGTTCCGGCTCAAAAGCTTGTCCGCAGCAGGGGCAGTTGGTGTGCATATCAGCAAACCGGGTGGTATAATGTGCTTTTTCTATAAACATGTTCCCATCGCGGCATCGGGGGCACTTGCAGGCAACAATACTATACAGCAGCGAATTTTTCTGGCTCATACTACTAGGCTTTCGTTACGACAAAGGTACAATTTACAAACCTCTTTATACGGCACAAATAGGCCAATATGCTGTACTTTACGGTAACAGTATGTACGTATGGGCCTGTTCTCCTGAAATTATGGAGCAGTAACTGTATATTGCAGCATGCCAGAACCCAAGATACCGCTTTACCAGATACAGGATTTCAAGGAGCAGACAGCCACAGAAAACTATTTTTATTTCAGGCAGTTCTCTACCCATTTACAGGAGCATGCTTTTATTCAGGAGCCGCACAAGCATACTTTTTACATTGTGCTGTTTGTAACGCAAGGTTCAGGTACGCATACCATCGATTTCAGGACCTATGAAGTACGGGCAGGATCGGTTTTTTTTATGGTGCCGGGGCAGGTGCACCAGTGGCGGCTTTCAGAAGATGCCGATGGCTTTATTATGTTTTTTACGCAGGAATTTTACGCGAGTGCTTACCCCCATCTTAAACTCTACGATTTTCCGTTTTTTAATGCTCTGCGGCACACGCCCCACCTGGTGGTAACGCAGCAGGAGGCAGAGGTTTTGGCCAACGTGTATACGTTGCTGCAGGAGGAGCACCAGCAACAGCAGCTTAAAAAGGAGGTTCTGGAAAGCCGTTATCTGGATATATTGTTGCTTAGGCTGGAGCGGGTGTATTTGGGTGCCGGAGCCGAAAAGGCAGGTCAACCATCGGGTTATGCGCTGTTACAGAAGCTCGAACAGCTGATAGACCAGCATTACAAAAGCCACATGCCAATGAGCCAATATGCCGCTCAACTTGCCGTAACCCCCAAGCAATTGAACGAAACCTGCAGACAGGCGCTCGGTAAAACAAGCAAACAGCTTCTGCAGGAGCGCCTTTTGCTGGAGGCGAAAAGGCTACTGGTGCACTCCGGCCTCACAACATCGCAAATAGCAGCCGAGCTAGGGTACTTCGACAACACCTACTTCTTCCGGTTCTTTAAAAAGCACACCGGGCTAACACCGGAGCAGTTTAAGCTGTCGCAAACATAAAGGAGGTCTATAAACCAATTATTTTGCGCCGTTACTAGGCGCGCGTCCTGGCAGGCTGATCAACGGACAATAGCTGTTTAATGGCTTTCACCTGCTCTTCCCTGGTTTTCAGGACTTTTTTAGGAGTAAGAATCATCAGGAATTTTGGCTCCTGCTGGTTAATGCCAGCTAAAACCTGAAGGGCTGTCTGCAGACTCTCCGTTGCTTTCAGCTTTAAGTCATTGCTTTTGCCAATTGTGTAGTTATGAAAATAATACTTGTGCTGCGACTTGTATTTCAGAACAAACTCCATTACCTCCTGCTCGCCCATATGGCTCACCTCGTTGAGGTACACTATTTTAAATCCTTTTTCGCTGTACACTTCGGTAGCTGCAAAGGCTGCCTCAAAATCAGGAAAGGCTGCTAGAGCGTAGCCGGTTTTTAAATCAAAGAAATTCATGTATGCTTTTTAAGTTTTGTTGCTCACTATAAATGGATTACCAATATATTGAACATCCAGAGTACAATAGAAAAATAAGTTTAGTGCCATTTCTTATAAAACTGGTATTTAAATCAGTTTAAATACGTATAAAAACAAGGTACATTTTGCAGCGGCAGTTTCACTTACTTAGCTTGCAACTCCAGTTCTTATACCGCTGAGTAGGCAGAAAGTTGGCTCTTTTATAAGAATATTAGGTAAAGGTCGCCTCGCCCCTTTCTAATAGCTTCTTTTTCAGAAACTTCTAGGCAAGTTGTTTAGAACCGGAATTGCCTTTTATTTTGTCTTCCTCTTTGCCTCCTCCACATACATGGTGCTGAAAAATGAAATACAGGTAATAAAAGTTGTAGTTTATCAGAACCGGATGAGGCTTTAGCAGAATAGAAGGTAATCATCAGAAATGGAACCAGAACCTGTAATAAATGTTATTTTACGAAGCATGCTTCAGCAGGCGCTTTAAAAGAGCTGGTTCAGATTTTTCTAATGAAAAGGGCCTCCAGAAGGTTTTCAGCTCAATTTAGGTCAAGGGTTGCTCTACCTGAACTTTATAGTTTAAACGGTTACTTTAGTCTGGTATGGCAAGTAGTGGTGCTAAGGAGATTTAAATACAGACCATTGGCTATAAAAACCTGCGACTAAAACAGGTTTACACCAAAAAGAGTACATCATTAGTCTTATTTAATTCGTAATATTGTATATATTCTCAGATTCCCTGAAACATTCGTTTACTCAAGTTACTTATCAGTAGCTATTTACGTACAATCTAGGGTTATCGCAGCGGCACAGGCGTGCAGTTTATTCTATCATTTAAACACAAAAAATAGTTAGCACAAAAAATAATATGGGTAGATCACAGGAAACGTTTAGTAAAAAAGAAAACGAGAAAAAAAGGCACAAGAAGAAACAAGACAAGGAGCAGAAGAAAGAAGAGCGCAAAGCAAACGCCAGCAAAGGCCAGAGCCTCGACGATATGCTTGCTTATGTAGACGAGAATGGCAACATTAGCACTACTCCGCCAGATCCGACCAAGAAAAAGAAAGTAATTAAGCAGGAAGATATCCAGATTGGCATATCGAAGCAGGAAGCTGCAGACCCGGCCGATGTGATACGAAAAGGCACTGTTGCTTTCTTTAACGAATCGAAAGGTTACGGCTTTATAAAAGACCAGGAAACGCAGGAAAGTGTATTTGTACACGTTAATGGCCTGCTGAGTACTATAAAAGAAAACGACCGCGTTACGTTTGAAGTAGAGATGGGACCAAAAGGCCCGAATGCCGTAAAGGTAAAGCTCGCTTCTTAACAGGCATGGTCACGGTTAGCTGGTAATACCCAAAGCCAGCCCCAAGCAGAGATCAAAGGTGGGGGCTAAACTTAGTCCTTCACCGATGTTTTAATTACCCCATTCACCCACCTTAGCTTTTACCATTTTCCCGGCCTGGTTTACATGCGTATACCAGCATATCCGGGCAAGTTCCTGTTCATGACTCACCGCCATTTTATCGTGCATAAACCTTTCGGCTACATTAGTCAGTTTATTACGAACCACAAAAACAAGAAGCTACTCGGAGACCTGCACGACTTTCCAGAGGGCACCATGGCTATTGGCCGCCTTGACCAGGACAGCGAAGGTCTGCTACTGCTGACCACCGATGGCAAAATGAGTGAGCTTGTAAGAAGTAGGCACATCGAGAAAGAATACTACGCGCAGGTAGATGGCCTTATAAGCTCCGAAGCCATCGCACAGTTGCAGCAAGGCGTAGAAATTACCGTAAGCAAAGAAGTTTACCAAACCCTCCCATGCCAGGCTTTTAAAATATGCCAGGATCCCGGCTTTGCTCCACGCAGCCGCAAGATCAGAGACGACAGGCATGGCCCTACCAGTTGGGTTTCTATTACCGTAACGGAAGGCAAATACCGCCAGGTCCGGAAAATGACGGCTGCCGTAGGATTTCCTACGCTACGGCTGGTAAGGGTGCGCATCGGCAACTTGCAGTTGCTGGACCTGGCTCCTGGTGCCGCGCAGGAAATTGAAGGCTTTGTTGGAATTCTTCCAATAAAGAAATCCTAAAATAGCAGTTTCTCACCGCTCCGCAAAGCTTTTCCTGGCTTCCAGAATTTCATGGAGGTTAAGTTTAGCCCAGTCTGCGAGCTGTAACAGCTGCAACAGCAGGCCCTGCCCTAGCTCCGTTAGCCGGTACTCCACTTTGGGCGGAATCTCCGGGTAAATCTTTCTGGAAACCAGGCCATCCTCTTCCAACGACCTTAGCGTTACGGTAAGCATTCGCTGCGATATGCCGTCTATCATGCTTTTCAGTTCGTTAAAGCGCAGCTTCTCCTCCCGCCCCAGCATCAGGATGGCGTAGATAGACCATTTATCGCCGAACCTCCCCAAAATGTCCTTAATAGGGCAGCAGGCCGAGAGACTGTGACTGGAGTCGAAAACATCATTTATTTTTTCCTGAACCTTAACATGTTGGTTTTCAACTTTAGTTACTTCCATGTGCCTTAGTTAAATTGATGTACCTACTTGATTTCGTCAAAGTTACTAAATAGTTTTGAGTTACTAAAAGTAACCTAGTATTGAATCATTACTGTTGTATATACGTTAAACTACCATGAGCAAGATAATTGAAACATTGAACTGGCGCTATGCCTCCAAAAGAATGACCGGCCGGAAAGTGCCTTCCGATAAAGTAAATACCATTTTAGAAGCCATACGCCTGGCTCCTTCCTCTATGGGCCTGCAGCCATACACCGTGCTGGTAATCGAAGATCAGGAACTGAAAAAGAAGATACAGCCAATTGCCATGAACCAGCCACAGATTGTGGAGAGTTCGCACCTGCTCGTATTCGCTGCCTGGGACAACCTTACACCCGGCCACATAGATGAGTTCATCAGCCACACCGCTGCCACCAGAAACCAGCCGGAAACTACCTTGGTCGACTTTAAAAACAACCTGCTGAACATTGCCGCTAAAAACACGCAGGAAGAAAACTTCACATGGGCTGCCAAACAAGCCTATATCGCCTTGGGTACCGCTTTAGTAGCAGCCGCTGCCGAAGAAGTTGATGCCACTCCTATGGAAGGCTTTAACAGCTCGCAGCTAGATGAGCTGCTGAACCTGAAAGAAAAAGGGCTACGCAGCGTTACCATTATGCCACTTGGCTACCGCGACACTACAAACGACTGGCTTGCTGGCCTGCCCAAAGTAAGGCGACAGAAAGAGAAGCTTTTTATTGTACAGTAACGACCGGGGCTCAGAAAATTATACGTTATAAAAATGAATAAGCAGAAAGTAAAAATAGACATTGTGTCTGATATTAACTGCCCCTGGTGCTACGTAGGCGATTATCGCTTAAAGAAAGCCATGGCAGAGGCAGCGGGCAACTTTGAGTTTGAAGTGGGCTTTAAACCTTTCGAGCTGAACCCAAACATACCGCAGGAGGGCATGAACCGTGAGGAATACTTCACCAGAAATTACGGCCCTCAGATTATCGCACAACTGGGTGCCATGAACAAGCGCCTCACCGATGCCGGAGCTTCAGAAGGCATCGACTTTAACTTCGATAAGCTGACTACGGTAAATAACACCTTTAACGGCCACAGGCTTATCTGGCTGGCTGGTGCATGTGGTGTGCAGCAACAAGTGGCCGAGGCCCTGTTCTATAGCTACTTTACCGAAGGAAACAACATGAACGATACTACCCTGCTAACCAGTATCGGAATTGAAAGCGGCATACCAGCCGAGCGATTAGAGGGCTTTTTTGAGGGAGAAGAAGGTACAGAGGCGGTGCTGGAGATGGAAAAATGGGCAAAGGATTCTGGCATTACTGGAGTTCCGGCCTTCATTATCAACAACAAATACCTGGTAAGCGGTGCCCAGCCACCAGAAGCATTTCATCAGGTTTTTTCCCAACTAACGCCTGCTTTCGAAGAACTAAATCAGCCTGGCGATAGCTGTGACGTTAACGGTTCTTGCTAAAAGCCAGCCGAAATAAATAAAACCAGAAAGTGTACCGAAGCTGGAAGTGCATCGGTACACTTTCTGGTTTTAGAGATACCAGGTTCCGACAAATAAGCTAAGTTGCCTTGCCTAACCCTTGGCAAAAAAGGCTCCTTTCTCTTTGGAAGGTAGTTTTCATTAGAATAATTTGTTGTTGAATGTCTATTGCTGATTGTAAACGGGTGAATAAACTACTGGGTGTAACTATGTAAGCTGAAGTAGTGGAACATCAGTAACTAAATGTTGACAATTGCGAGAAAACAAACTTGAGAGACATTAACCCAAAAAAACACATTAAAATGGAAGAAAATTATACAGTGCCGGCACAAACCCGAATCGGGCATGTACACTTAAAAGTCGCTAACCTCGACCGGGCTCTGAAATTCTATTGCGATCTGCTGGGCTTCGAAGTCACCACCATGTATGGCAAAGATGCTGCTTTTATATCGGCTGGCGGTTACCACCACCACATCGGCCTCAACACCTGGTACAGCAAAGATGGCCCTGCTCCTGCTGCCCGTGCCACTGGCCTCTTCCATACCGCCATTCTGTACCCAACCCGCAAAGACCTGGCAGCTATAGTGCGCCGATTACTAGAGGCTGGCTACCCCCTTACCGGTGCCTCCGACCATGGCGTTTCGGAAGCGATTTACCTCAACGACCCTGATCAAAACGGCGTGGAACTGTACTGGGACCGACCACAGGAAGAGTGGCCGAAAAACCCTGATGGCTCCCTTCTCATGTACACGCATGCACTAGACTTACAAGGCCTCCTGAAAGAGCTGGACTAATAATTCAACAATTAACAATCAGCAATCAGCAATCAGCAATTATTCAAATAAAAACAGCCTTCCAAAGCTTTTATGATCAAAAAGGGTCAAGGGTGCACAGATATTTCTAACCAAAGCATAGGCGCAGGAACCCCACCTGCCGTAAAAGCAGCTGGCGAAGGGAGCTTAGTATTTTGTAAATTACCGGCCAGAACCTAAACAGACCAACACAAGCATATGGAACAGAACAGCCTGATCAGAAACGAAGCCTATGTGAACGGGCGGTGGGTAAAAGCAACCAGCAACAAAACCTTTGACGTAACGAACCCTGCCACCGGCGAAGTAATAGCCAGTGTAACCGATATGAGCCGCGAGGATGTGCGCCAGGCCATAGATGCAGCCGAAGCCGCCTGGCCCGCCTACCGCGCCACCACCGCCAAACAGCGCGCCAACCTGATGCGCAACTGGTTTAACCTGATGCTGGAACACAAAGAAGAACTAGCCCGCCTGATGACCCTGGAATGTGGTAAAGTGCTGCAGGAAAGCCGGGGCGAAGTAGACTATGGCGCGTCGTTTATAGAATGGTTTGCAGAGGAAGCAAAGCGTTCCTATGGCGATGTTATACCAGCTTTTTCACGCGACCGAAGGCTGGTTGTAATAAAACAATCGGTGGGTGTGGCAGCCGCTATTACGCCCTGGAACTTCCCACTGGCCATGATTACCCGCAAAGTTGGCCCGGCCCTGGCAGCAGGCAGCACTGTAGTAGTTAAGCCACCTTCCGAAACGCCGCTTACTGCACTTGCTATTTCGTATCTGGCCGAAAAAGCAGGTTTCCCCAAAGGTGTGTACAACACTGTTACCTCCAGCAACAGCAGCGACATAGGCAAAGAACTCTGCCAGAACCCAAAAATCCGGAAGCTCTCCTTTACCGGTTCCACCCCCGTTGGCAAAATCCTGATGGAGCAGAGCGCCTCGACCCTCAAAAAACTATCGTTGGAGTTAGGCGGTAATGCTCCCTTTATTGTATTCGATGATGCCGACATAGCAGCAGCCGTAAAAGGTGCCATTCTCTCTAAGTTCCGGAACAACGGCCAGACCTGCGTGTGTGTAAATCGCATACTGGTCCAGGACAAGGTGTACGATGCTTTTCTGGAGCAGTTCTCAGAAGCAGTAGCAGCCCTGAAAGTTGGGAATGGGTTAGACGAAGGAGTGCAGGTAGGTCCGCTCATCAACCAGAAAGGCCTCGAAAAAGTGAAGCAGCACGTAGAGGATGCGCTAGCCAAAGGAGCCCGCGTAACAACTGGCGGCAAAGCGCTGGAAGGCCTGTTTTACCAACCCACTGTACTAGCCGATGCCACCCCCGACATGCTCATTGCCCGCGAAGAAGTGTTCGGACCGGTTGCTCCTGTCTTTCGCTTCAGCACCGAGCAGGAGGCCGTGCAACTGGCAAACGACACCGAATATGGCCTGGCTTCTTATTTCTACAGCAAAGATGTAGCCCGTTGCTGGCGTGTAGCCGAAGCGCTGGAATACGGCATGGTCGGCATAAACGAAGGCATGATCTCAACGGAGGTGGCACCTTTCGGAGGCATAAAAGAGTCTGGTTTCGGACGCGAAGGCTCCAAATACGGCATGGATTACTTTATGGAGATTAAGTACATGTGCTTTGGCGGCATAGAGTAAACTAAATGAGTTGCTAAGCTGCCTGAGTGTTTTTGAGCCAGGTACGGCTTTAGCATAACCTTTAACCGACATTCGTACTAATCTCAACTAAATAAAAATCAATAAATAAAAATATTATAAGCCATTGCAGCCTCTCAGACTACTTTTAAAGACAAATGGAGAATATAGCTCCTCATAAATGAACAATTTTTCATATCTTCATGTCTTAATAGTATAACAAACAATTATTATGAATAAAGGAACAGTAAAATTCTTTAACGATCTGAAAGGATTCGGATTTATTAAAGAAGCAAATTCAGAGCAAGAGTACTTTGTGCACGTATCTGGACTTATGAATGACATCAGACAGAACGATGAAGTTACTTTTGATCTGCAAGAAGGTAAAAGAGGACTGAACGCTGTAAACGTACAGCTTGTATAGTTTAATTATATAAGTCATTCAAGAAAAAGCCTTACATGACGTGTAAGGCTTTTTTTATTTATATTTTTCACCAAATGACGCGCTTCATTTGTATTAACAAATTAATAAGCGTACCTTACTAAAATGAACAGAAAATACTTAGTTGATAGCACGACAAGGGAATACATTTGTGTTGCTTTGCAAAAAGGTCAGGATTGGGAACCAAACAACCAGGACTCTCTTCCAAACTTTATGAACTCTCGCTCCAACAAAGACAGAGCTGATTTCGAGCTTCTTTCAGGCGAATATAACGACAACTCTTTCTTTGAAAAGTGGATTCGTAACGGTACTAATTTCTTGTTCCGATACTAAATCAGGCTCTATAGAGCAGTTAACTCATGTTAACTAAAAAGGTCCACAGCCAACTAGAGGCTGTGGACCTTTTTTTATGCTGCCTTAGGGCGTGCTGCCAGCTTTCGGGGGGCTTATCATAATATGCGCACCGTGCGTACCGGGGTGCATAATCCAGGGCATAGCCGGACCTTCTGGCTTTAGCGGCAGGCCTGTACTTTCTGCTGTAGCAAAAGGTATGTATACCACATAACGCAGGTAGCCATCTTTTACCTCTCCTGTGGTTTTGTTGTAGTTCTCGTCTGGGGCTGTAAATACAAACAAGGTGGTAGGTTGCTTGGGTAAAGCCAGCTTTCCGTTTACCGCCTCCTGCTCCCGTGTCTCAAAAATTTCCTGTGTGTTTTTACCGGCCTTCCGTAGTTCCCTGCCACGTGCCATAAACGGCTCCAGGTCCTGGTGGTAACACGACACCGAAAATCCTTTCTGGTTCGGGTCATCTGCCAGGCAAATCAGTTCGTTTGTTCCTTTCCGCAGGGTTACCAGCTCCCCTTGCTGGTTATACCCCAGCACAGCCGCTGCCTCTCTTTTCTCCGATGGCGCCGCCAGCAAGGCTGCTTTAACTTGAATATCGGCTGCAGGCACAGGAGTCTGTGCCACTGACCAGGCTCCTGTAAGCACAAGCACCAGCAAAAGGACAGTTTTTTTCATAGCGTAAATATCTGGTTAACAATACCAACTATAGTTTAAGGTAATCATTTAAACCGTTTCAAGCAAACTTGGCACATTTGGCGAACCATTTTGCTCGGCTTCACCAACAACTACTAATGCTTCGCCGGATTAAACTTTCTGATGGCGCAAGCGTTCTCGCTCGTGCCGACTATTCCACAGCCTCTGCCCGCCTTAACATTCCTTTGCGGGCATATAATTCTATATTTTAATTGGAGCAGCACGAGGTTCAGAAGAAATAGCTTGCTTGTGAAATGAAAATCAACTGCAACTCCTCCTTCATAAAATCCTGACGAATGAATGCTAGTTAATTCTTGTTCTATCTTCAGAAACTGTTTATATTTCCTCCAGAAATAAATAAGTCGTGCATATATAAATAACGCGATCTGCCTAATTCCCTAAATTTCACTTTCATGAAACGCTATCAGGTTATTGCTTTCCTCTTGCTCCTGCCCTTTTCGATTGCCTATGCACAAAAGGTAAAGTTAACGGAGGAAGAGTGGCACGGTGCCGGATGTTACAAAATTGCCATGCCCATGGGTACGGTTTATTTTGAAAAAGACAACGGTGTATCGGGTTTCAAAAGCTTTATAGACAAAGAAGGGAACGATTGGATTGCCTCTTACATGGAGCCCGGCCCGAACGGTGACTTCAGAGGATTCCCGAACAGCACCGGCGACTTTGGGCATGCCGGCCGCAACAGCAATTCTACCACAGTGGTAGTAAACGGAAAAACGGAAGGCGACCTCGTCATTCTGGAATCATCTAACCCGGACTTTACTTTCCAGTACTGGTTTTTCCCGGATCGTGTGGCCATAAAAGTGCTAAAATCGAAAGGTGAGTATGCCTTTTTATACGAAGGCGTAGCAGGCGGATCTGCCGATGCCGAAGACTATTTTGTAACGGCAGACGGTAAAAAGCATATACCCAGCGGTGAGTTTTCTGATTTTTCGCCGGAATGGTTTTACCTCGGCGACCCTAAAGTAAAAAGTTACCTTTTTCTGGCTAAAACGCCCGACGACGACGCACCCAACGAGAACCACCGCCAAATAAGGAAAGGTGACGTGCATAACATGGACCTTTACAGCTTCGGACGCTCCGGTCCCGAAAACGGCTACAAAGTGTATGGCATGAGCGGCACCGAGCACGTGTGCATAATCGGCTTTGCCGACACCACCAAAAGTCATAAACAAATGACCAGGATGATCCAGAAATTTCTCAAAAACCCATTCCGGAAATGAGTGGATGAGGGAATGAATGAGTCGCAAAACCTTGAAAGTTTTTATAAGTCATGGCGCGAGCGTACGCGCTTATTTCTATTATTCCGCGGCCTCTGGTCGCTTAGAAAAATAATGCGTACCACTGTGGTCTCCTTACTAAGGTAGCTAATGATAAAAGCCTTAAACCTGCTGCTGCTGCTTTTTGCCTTGCCGGTTTTAGGGCAAAAGACAAAACCGCGCGTTATTGTAAGCACCGATATTGGCGGCACCGACGACGATGATTTTCAGTCGATGATCCACTACCTGATGTATGCCGACAAGTTTCAGACAGAAGGTCTTATTTCCTCCCCTTACGGCGATGGTCGCACAGCGGATATAATACGGATAATAGATTTGTATGAAACCGATTACCCTAAACTGAAGGCAAAAGACTTTCCGGAAGCAAGTGCTTTACGCGCTGTAGTAAAACAAGGCGCTACAGAGCGGGCACCTTCTAAAGGCTGGAGCACTCCTTCTGAAGGATCGGAGTGGATAATAGAGTGTGCCAAACGAAAAAGCAAACAGCCCTTATGGGTACTGGTATGGGGCGGCATAGAAGACGTAGCCCAGGCCCTGCATGACGCCCCTGAAATTGCGCCAAAACTGCGTGTGTACTGGATTGGTGGCCCAAACAAAAAATGGGGTGCCGATGCGTACCAATACCTCGTCAGCCATTTCCCTGACCTCTGGATAATCGAGAACAATGCTACCTACAGAGGCTGGTTCCAGAACTACGAAACAGGAAAAATTTTCGACAACAGCGCCTATTTCGAAAAGCATATAAAAGGCCACGGAGCTATGGGGAACGACTTTGGCAACTATTACAAAGGAGTAATTAAGATGGGCGATACACCTTCTGTGGCTTACCTGCTGCACGGTAACCCTGAAAAACCGCAGGAGCCGAGCTGGGGAGGCAGTTTTGTGCCGCTCCGCCACAGCTCCCGCCGCGAATTTACACGGGCCACCACCTTAGCCGACAATATTCCTGTTTTCGGGCTGATGGAATGGGTGCTGAAAGGGCCGGACACTGGCCCAGGCCATGAGGAACCATGCCTGTGGCTGGAGGTGAGCGGCCAGAAATTTGAAGGTTACTACGAAGGCAAAGGCCAATACCGGGTACGCTTCGTTCCAAAATCGATTGGTCAGTGGAGTTACCGGATCAGCAGTCATATAAAAGAACTCGACGGCCAACAGGGTCAATTCACCAGCACCGACCCCTTGCCCGGCACCAGGCACCCGCAAGACTTCGGACCGTTGAAAGGCTGGCTCACCGACAGTCCGGCACCCGACTTGTATGTAGGGGAGCACCAAGGGGCTAAAACAGTTAACCAGTGGCAGCAGGAATTCTTAGCCGACTGGGCCAAACGCTGGGTCTGGCTGCAGGAGAAATAGAGAAAGTAAACCGTAAATTATTCGAATGAAAATAGCCTTCCGAAGCCATTTCACTTAAAACTATTCAAGGGTCCGTAAAACATTCAGATCTTGATAATGTTGCCGCGCGATCTGCTGGAACGTACTTGAAAATCTTGGCATCCAACCGTGATTTTTCTGCTAATTAAAATTGCTGTACCCTTAGACTTGGGTCTTAGAAAAAGTCGTTGGAAGGCCTATTTCATTTAAATAATTCAGAACACTCAACTGCTAAACTTTTTTACGACTATCGCCAAGCCAAAATACCTATGATTCAGAAACTGAAGCTTCTAACGTTCCTGCTACTGCTGGTAGCCTGTACGCAGCCGCAGCAACTCCAGGTAACTTCTGCCGCCGCAACTACTACCCCTACTGCAGAAACCGGCACTTCAACAAATGCACAGGTAGTAACCTCTGTGGGGAAATACAAACTATTTGAGACTTCGGTACTGAACCAGAAGCCTTATGCCAATAAATTTACGGAGGTGGAACTGTTGGTGCAATACCAGGCACCTTCCGGCAAACTGGTCAATTTCAGAGGCTTTTTTGATGGTGATGGGGCAGGCAAAGGCAACGCCACTACAGGCAACGTCTGGAAAATGCGCTTTATGCCCGATGAGGCCGGCACCTGGCGCTATGTCTACTCCTGGACCGATGGCACCAAAGGCGGCCAGGGCAGTTTTGAGTGCACGGAGGCAGGTGCTGGCAAAGGTGTATTGCAGCCCTACACCCAAAACCCGCATTGGTATGCCTACAACGGTACAGAGCCGGTCTGGCTCAAATCGTATTACGAAACCGGCCACGGCTCTATCGGTCAGAACTTCGATTGGGTTAAAGAGAACGTGTACAGCAAATTTATAGAACGTGGTTACAACCATCTGCAGGTTAACTGGCTGCTCTCTATCTGCTGCTTTAAACAATATTACCTCGATGGCCCCGAACCCGAAACCCTGGACCTGGCTTTGTACGAAGAAGGCAAAGCCTCCAGCACCATGAACCTGGATGTATGGCGCCGCATGGAGCAGCACATGGGCTGGCTGAACGACCAGAATGTAGGCGTGCACATGTTTCTGGGGGTAGACGGAAGCCAGAACGAAGGTCCTGACTGGAGCAAACTGAGCCCGGAAGAAAAAGACTTTATGGTGCGGTACATGGTGGCCCGGCTTGCCCCGTATGCTAACCTGGCCGGCTGGAACTTTGTATGGGAAGTGCCCGGCAACCGCGAGAGCCACGAGCTAGGCTTTGCACGGCTGGTGGCACAGTACGACGTGTTTAACCACCTGCGCACTTACGAAGACGAGTTTCCGCGCGAGCATCATTACCACCTACCCGAGTACACCTTTGCTGCCATAGAAAACCACCAGATTGCGGCACCGGCTAAAACACTGGAGCGCCAGCTCTGGCGCGATGCCTGGACCCACCACATGGCCTGCCTGCTCGGCTACGCTGGCAAACCCGTTTTCATGAGCGAAGGAAACGCCCTTTGGCGCAGGTTCTGGCACGAACGCGTAGGTGCCACGCAAGACGACCTGAGACGATCGGCCTGGGCTTGCGCCACAGCAGGAGCCTCTTTTACCTGGAACGGGCATGAGAAAGAGTATGAACTATATGCCAATGGTCCTTCAGGGCTGCCGTTCCATAAAAGCAACCCGTTTATAACCTCAGCAGGCTATATAGATGTGCTCTCGCAGGTAATGAGCAGCGAGGTAGAGTTTTACAAGATGCGCCCACACGATGAGCTGCTGGCAATGCACCAGACCATGCGGGTGTACGCCTTAGCAGAACCTGGCCGCCAGTACCTGGTATTCGCTCCTGATGGCGAACCTTTTGCCCTTAAACTGGCAGAAGACACTTACAACCGCAACAGCTGGATAGATACGAAAACAGGTAAGAAAACGGCCGCCTCGTCTGTAAAAGGCAAAGGAGATGATACCCCGATCAGCTTTAAAGCACCTTCTAAAACCACTGACTGGGTTCTGATTTTAAAGCAGGAGTAGCCTGCTACAGCAGGAGGAGGAATATAAATCCAGGCAAAAAACACATTTTAGTATATCAAAACACGGGCATTTAAGTAAGTATTTAAAACTAAGTTCTATTTAAATGACTTGCTTATGCTTATAAAAAATGCTGCCAGCCTCCTCCTTCTGTACCTGCCTACTTCTTTCAACAGCCTGTTACCGCACCTGCGTTCCTCTGTAAAGTATGGCTGTAGCTTACTGGCTGCCTGTTTTTTTTGCCTGCAACAGGCTACAGCTCAAACCGATACAACCGCCAGCACTCAAACCCGTGGCAGGTTGCCAAGCCTGTTTTCGGTTGGAGTAGGTGCGCAGTATGGGTTTATTTTTGCTCACTCACAGGATGTGCAGAATACCAGCGGCGCTAACCCCATCGGGGCCGAACTCACACTGAGCTGGCAACGCAACGACCAGGATACCTGGGACCTGTGTAATTGTTTCCCGAGAAACGGCCTGTTGCTGTCGTATTACGATTTCGATAATGCAATTTTAGGAAAGGGTGTAAACGCGGCTTATTTTCTGGAACCAACCTATAAACTAGGCCAGAATTCGTTTTTCTCTTTTAAAGGATCTGCCGGACTTTCGTATCTCAGCAACCCGCACGATGAAACGGCTAACCCGGCCAACCAATCGTACAGCACCAGCATAAACGCGTATTTACTGTTGGGCCTTGGTGCCTGGTTCAGGGTAAGTGAGCACTGGTGGCTCAACCCGTCTGTTAACTACCAGCATATTTCCAACGGCGGACTTAGCAAGCCGAACAAGGGCATAAACTGGCCCACAGCAGGCATAGCCGTTAGCTACCAACCTACTACCCGCCCCTACTACACCCACCCCCGCTCCACCGAAAAATTCTGGCTAGGCGACTCCCCGCGTTGGGACATTACCTTGTTTGGCATTGCCAGAAGAGGCTCCGATGCGGAGGGCAACCGCAAGCGCTTCCCGATGGCAGGTGCTGCGGTGCAGGGTGCCAAACAGGTGGGCCGCATTAGTAATTTAACCCTGGCAACAGAAGTTTACCGGGATGAGGAACTCCAAAACCGGCTGAATTTTGACGAACTGGATGGAAGTCCGGTAAAAGCGGGCATTATGCTGGGGCACGAGTTTATCTTAGGCAAGTTCCTGTTCAGCCAGCGCCTGGGTTATTATGTCTTCGACCAAACGCCTTATTTCGACCGCCTCTACCATCGCTGGGGGTTGCAGTACAGGTTAAACCAGAAGCTTGGATTTGGTTTCAACCTGCTGGCCCACCGGCAGGTTGCCGAGTTTATCGATTTACGAGTAACCTACAGTTTTCAAAGAAAGTAGTAAGAAATCTCTTTCCTGATTATGTTGACCAAAAGATTCTTTGCAGAATGACCGGAAAAAGAAGTGTATTCCCATCATTTCTAACATCTTCCATTAACCATTTACCAATCAAAAATCAACAATTATTCTAATGAAATCCCCATTCCGGAACGCCTGTTGCTCCACTAAACTCTTAACTCATAACTCTTAACTCTTAACTACTGTAACCCCATTTGGCACAAGAGGGAGCGCTTTTAGCCTGATACCGGTAGCAGCTGCAATAGCATTGCGTATAGCAGGTGCTACACCCACAATAGGCGCTTCTCCGGCTCCGGCCGAAGGCAGGTCTTTCCGGTTAAGCTGAATAATTTCGATGGCAGGAGTATCTTTAAAACGCGGCACCCGGTACTGGCCAAACAGCGGATTCAGAATTTTACCGTCTTTAAAATCTACAGCCTCGAACAGCGCCCCACCCAACCCTTGCACCAGGCTTCCCAGAATCTGGTTTTCAAGGTGCTCGGGGTTTATAATGGCTCCGCACTCAAAGGCCGAGGTAAGGCGTACTACGTTTACCTC
Organism: Pontibacter qinzhouensis; assembly: GCF_008017455.1. Classification (GTDB taxonomy): domain Bacteria; phylum Bacteroidota; class Bacteroidia; order Cytophagales; family Hymenobacteraceae; genus Pontibacter; species Pontibacter qinzhouensis. The sequence goes on from NZ_VRTY01000101.1 coordinate 22,531, forward strand.
ACCGGTTTTGGAGTCTACTTTTACTTCGGCACAGGTAGCCGTAAAGCCTCCTTTCTCGGTGCCACCTCCTATGCCAAACCCATGATTGGCGGGTGCTTTCTTTGCTGCCCAGCCAAACTGCTTCGCAGCAG